>NZ_JAQDKN010000011.1:0-108232 GCF_027662015.1 Coprococcus sp. AM100_B19A | reverse complement strand
AACCGGGAGAAATAAAAGACTCCGCGAAGCGGCATGTTTGGGTTAAAAGTGCTTTGATGCTCATACAGATTCATGGTTCCGCTAACCAGAAAGGATACATCATTTTTCATGGACAGATAAAGGACATCTTCCAATGTATTTACTTCCAGGTCATCAGGATTCTGATAGTCTGTGTGGTTGATCGCATTATAAAGCTGCAGCAGATCTTCTTTGTTATTAAAGATCATTCTCCATAACCGGTCCTTATACTGCCGGTTGTGGGGGTGTTTCCTATGGCGAGATTTTTTCTTTTGTCTTCTCATTCCTTACCTCCATTATAATAGAAAACAGTTCATAAGTAAATTCGCCATATCTCATGTTTCGTGTAGATATAATATTTTTCTACAATCAAAGAATTCATATATGATATATGATTTGATTTTCTACCTGTGCTTGTTACTAATGGTACAGATTTCTTTTGGAAGAAGCAATTAAAAAAGGATAAAATTTTCCCGATATGATTTAAAGAAAAATCCCGTGGCTGATGAGGGGAGATATGTTGCATCTTCGCTGGTGATCAGCCACGGGGATTTTGGGTATTATTTAGTTCTGTTCAATGCCAAATTCTTTTAATAGTTTCTTTTGGTATTCGATGTCTTCTGCGGCACGTTCCAGATCGTTGTAGCGTTTGGTATTTAGAAGACATATGGTTAATTGGTTTAATTCTGCTCTGATTTCTTCTCTGGCATCTTCCTTCAAGGTTTTCTCATATAAGTCTTTGTCATATGTCGTCAGGATCATATTCGTCACCTCCGCTCGATGTTTCTTGAGAAAATCTGCCAACACATCCTGGTGAATACAGGTATCAATTGCTTTTTCTAATGCATCTTCCACAGAAGGTTCCGACTGTATATATTCCCTGACACATTGGACGAATATGGAATATTCTTTAAGCCTTCTGCAGTGCTTCATCAGCTCCTGATTGTGACCATAGTTGATGTTCAACATGGTTGCGGTGCATTCCAGGCAAGGTGCTTCGTTATCTGTATTTTCAAAGCAGTCTGAAAGCTTTAACTCCATGGAATCTGGCTGGTTTTTTGTACCATTGTAAAAGACAATATATTTCGGTTTTGGAAGCCGGACTCTTTTTTCATGGTAGATCATCAGATTATTATCTGCAACATACCCTTCATATAACCGGGAGAAATAAAAGACTCCGCGAAGCGGCATGTTTGGGTTAAAAGTGCTTTGATGTTCATACAGATTCATGGTTCCGCCGACCAGAAAGGACACATCATTTTTCATGGACAGATAAAAAACATCTTCCAATGTATTTACCTCCAGGTCATCAGGATTCTGATAGTCCGTGTGGTTGATCGCATTATAAAGCTGCAGCAGATCTTTTTTGTTATTAAAGATCATTCTCCATAACCGGTCCTTATACTGCCGGTTGTGAGTTTGTTTGTTATGGCGAGATTTCTTCTTTTGTTTTTCCATTGCTTACCTCCATTATAATAGAAAACAGTTCATAAGTAAATTCGCCATATCTCATGTTTCATGTAGATATATAATTTTTTCTACAATCAAAGAATTCATATATGATATATGATTCGATTTTCTACATACGCCTATTTAGATGGTACTGGAGTCTTTTGTGAAAAGCAATTAAGAAAGAATAAAATTTTCTATAGAATAAAAAAGAAAAATTCCATGCCGGATGACAGGAAAAGATGAATTGCATCTTAGTTTGTGATCGGACATGGGATTTATGTTTTGGGATTATTCAATGCCGAATTCTTTTAATAGTTTCTTTTGGTATTCGATATCTTCGGTAGCACGTTCGAGGTCGCTGTAATATCGAAACAAGTTCTTTTTGACCTTTTAGCCTTACATTCCGAAATAATTTTGTACTCTTCATTCTGTATTCCTCTTTTTATTTTTGTTATGTTGTCATTTATTCTTTACGCACAAATCAGAGTATCCGGTCAGAATACAGTCAATAAAATGCAAAATCACCATTTTTATTTTATTCTGGCGTACAAAAAAGTCAAATCACTTTGTTTGTTACACACAAACAGAAACCTGAAAGGTGTAAAAATCTCTTGCAAGTATATCGCAGTAAAATGATGGTAAATTCAATTATACCGGGAAAGAAGAACCAACCTGGTCGAAGTAGGATTTGGGCGGTAACTTCCACTTTGAGTATTTCAGCAAAAGCTGTATAATGAAATACAAAGAGGGACATACACGGGTGGGTTGACCCTCGAAAAAAATAATGAGATAAAGGAAATATGAAAATGAATCAAAAACCAATCATCGAAATAACTGTAAATGAGAATGCTGTGATACACTTTGAATTATGGCCGGAAATTGCACCGATTGCCTGCGCAAGTGTTATGCGACTCGCAGAGAAGAGAATATTTGACGGAAGAGCCATTGAACGTTTGGAACCGGGATTTGTCCTTCAGCCACTGTTTTTTGATGGTGTTGATCCACAAATCGATATCATGATCAAACCGGAATTTAAAACCAATCCTGAAAATGCCAAAATTACTTTTCATCGGGGGATTGTTGCCATGGCAGGAGATCCAGAGAATAGTTCCGGCAGCCAGTACTATATCACCCTTGCTGCCTCCGAGAGATTGAATGGTAATTTCACCGTAATCGGAAAAGTGATCGATGGCTGGGATGAGATTGAACGACTGGAACATGTAGAAGTAGAAGAAGCCATTGAACCGCAGTCAGGATTTGTCTATCACAGACCGGTAAAAACAGAGATGATCACGAAAGTCAGACTCATAAAATGAAATATTAAATCATTCAACGGAGAAAATGTGCTATACTGAAATCAGCATGTATTGAAAAATACAACAAAATCCAAGGAGGAAACCAAAATGGGGCAAAAAGGATTCGGGACTTTGGAATTGTACCCGGAAGAGTAAAAACAGGAGAAAGGAATACAATTACGGACGTGCCTGGTATACGGGTAGGGCATTGTACGGTGAAGACAGAAGAAAATCATACTGGTGTAACCGTGATCGTTCCTGGACCGGACAATGCATTTGCCAAGCACTATACGGCAGCTGCATACATTCATAATGGATTCGGAAAAAGTGCCGGTGTTGTGCAGGTTGAGGAGCTGGGGACCCTCGAGACACCGATTGCTCTTACCAATACGTTAAATGTCGGAAAGGTTTTGGATGCAATGGTTGAGATCGTGATTGAACAGTGCCGGAAGGATGGAATAGAACCTCAGAGTATCAATCCGGTCGTAGGCGAGTGCAATGACTGTCGGATCAATCATATCCAGAAACGTGCAATTGGTGAAAAAGAAGTGCGCGAGGCTTTTGCATTAGCATCGGAAGAATTCGAAGAAGGTGATGTAGGTGCCGGTGCCGGTACGACCTGCTATGGCATGAAGGGTGGAATCGGTTCTGCATCCCGCGTGATCACGATTGGAGAAAAAGAATACACCATCGGTGTTCTGGTTCAGTCAAACTTTGGTGCAACGAAAGATTTTGTACTGAATGGCGAAGCTGTTGGTCCTAAAATTCTGGAATGGAAACAGGAAAAGAGTGATATGGCTGCATCTGAAGAAGATAAAGGTTCTATTATGAGTATTCTGGCTACAGACCTTCCATTGACAAGTCGTCAGCTCAAACGGATTCTGAAAAGAACCGGTGTTGGTATCGCACGAACCGGTAGTTATACAGGTCATGGCAGTGGGGAGATTATGATTGGATTTACGACTGCAAACAGAATCCCATCCGGCTATGAGGAGAAACTTGTGCAGATATCAGCAATTCCGGAAAACATAATCGACCGTGCTTTCCTTGCTGCGGCAGAAGCAGAGCAGGAGGCAATCTTGAATTCCATGACTGCCGCAAATCAGACACGTGGAATAGCAGGCGAACTGTATTACAGCCTTGCGGAATATCTTGAGGATAGAGAAAACTAAAGACTGGACAAAAGAATAAGTGCAATTAAAAAGAAAGGGTCTGTGAAATAAGTCCCTAAAAGAAATAGGACCATTCGTTCATGCGAAAGGTTCTATTTTTGTGGTAAAATTAACTTGCGATGAAAACTTTACACAATAATTATTGTAATTCAAAACAAGGATATTTCTTTTCTTATTATCTGTTACTTTTCTGCTATCTCAATCACTTATAAAAAGTTGCTCTACAATTCTCCATAACCGGTCTTTATACTGCCGGTTGTGGGTTTGTTTGCTATGGCGAGATTTCTTCTTTTGTTTTCTCATTGTTTACCTCCATTATAATAGAAAACAGTTCATAAGTAAATGCGCCATATCTCATGTTTCATGTAGATATGTAATTTTTTCTACAATCAAAGAATTCATATATGATATATGATTCGATTTTCTACATACGCCTATTCAGATGGTACTGGAGTTTTTTATGAAAAGCAATTAAGAAAGAATAAAATTTTAAGATAATTAAAAGGCACCCTCCGATCATATTCCGTGATCAGACAATGCCTGTATAATTCTTATTCATTCATGTAATGATATCTCACACAATGCCATTCCTTTAAACGAATGCATTGCTGAGAATTTTAAGCAGTTCAAGTACGCTTACAAACTGTTGTGTAGAGTTACCTTCAATCCAGTGGACGATGCCCTGCCAGGATGAATTCTGGCGGTATCTGACATTGAGAAAGAAAGTCCCTTTTTGTCCACGATTCTCGATGAAATCTTCCGGTGACTGTACTTTATCAAGCCGGTCAACACCTGAAAACTGGGTTGAAGTGAAAGAACGTGCGCTGGTGGATGCCTGTGGAAATTCGAGTCTGTCGAAGAAATCATCAGCTAATTCGATCAGCTGAAGGATATTGGTGAATTTCCAGGGTTCTTTGCTGTAGCAGTGATAAATCCGACCGGACAGCTCTCCATCATTAATATTATCAATACACATGTTAATAAAGTTTGGTGCATACCAACTGATTTGATAGCTTTGTTCCATAAATTATCTCCATTTCTGCCCTGCTGCGAAGATAACATGATTGCAGCTTACCAGGTTTTATTCTCAGTATTGAACTGAATCGGTGAATCTTGCCGGTCTACTTCGGCTACAGAGGACACGAAGTAGTCCAGGTACTGCTTCCAGCTTTTATGCTCTCTGGAGAAGTATCTCTGGATTCTGTCGAAAATCATGCTGCAGTTCTCTTTGTTCGTACCAACGAGAAGTATCAGAAACTGTGATGGGCTGTATTTGGTAAAGGAGTCTCCTTTACGCAGACACTGCTGGATCGTATTCTGAAGCTCACCTGAAAGAACTTCAAGCTTGTCCGGCTTGTCCATCGGCATTCCTTTTCCGTTGGTGATGCTACATAACATTAAGTATACGGACTGTCCGTTCCTCTCAATGATTCGGGAAACGAGACGGTAACTGTCACGGAAACTTGGCAGGCTGCAGTAAAAAGCACCGCCGCGTATATCGTCCTCTTTCAGACGTTCCTTGATGTCGCCGAGTTCCTGTGGTTTGTAGTTAAGGCGACTGCTCATCTGCTCGAACTGCTGCATCATATGTTCAGAAGGGCGGATTCCAAGCTCTTCGAAAAATAATTTGGCAGTGCTCTCATATTCCTGCACAGCATCCTTATAGCGGTTCAATGCCATATAGCAGTCGATGCGGACGGATTGCCATTCATCAAACGGATATAACTGGCATGCCGGCTCACAGAAACGAAGTGTCTCTTCATAATCTCCGCGTTCGATCAGAAGCTTACAGAGCTCCTGAAGGGATTCGGAATAAATATTCTTATATTGGACGCTTTCAACAAGAACCCATTCATCTCCCGAAAGCTCCGGAAGAAATTCCCCACGGTATATCAGACAGATCTTCTTAAGAAGTGCCAGCTTTTTTACCTTATCGGTACACGTCTGCACGTCTTTTGACAGAACCTTAAACTGATGTGCATCAACTTCGGTCGGCATCGGAGCATCCCATCGATAAATACCTTTTTTGATGTTGATATAATCATGACTCGGAAGTCCGGCATCTACGATGATCTTTTTAAGACGGTGTGCGGTTACCCGAAGGTTGTTGGCAGCATCGGCAAGTTCTTCTCTTCCGTATAATTCATCAAGAAGCTTATCTCTGGAGATACCGGTATCGCCATGGTAGAGTAATATCTGCAACAATTTCATTGCTTTTGTCGTTGTGTTGCGTCCGAATGATACGGGAATCTCTCCGTAGCTTGCTGAGAATCCTCCGAATAAACGAACCTTTAAGACAGGTAAATGATCACTCATAAATTAACCCCCAATTTTACTATTGTGATGGTTTATAACTGATTTCTATTGTAATGGTCTTTGATTTTTTTGTCAAATAAATTAAAGCATATTAGACCAAATAACTTCTTTTAATGTTTTGATTATGCTATAATTTTTCTAGTTGAGTTTTTGGGACTGTTTCACTGTGGAAAAGAAAGGAGGAATTCTGTGCGGCAGAACGATTTATATGAACAAAAAAGACGCTGGCAGAGGATTTTTCTTTTCTTTTTTCTGCTATTTCTGACAGGTGTACTGATACCTGGCGGATGTGCATCGGGGGGAAAAAAAAGCCAGTCCGGGGAAAAGGGGGATCCGAGAGATCCATCGGCGCAGGTGCTTCAGACGGAGGCTTCCGGTGAAGTGACATATGGAAATGACCTGGTTGTACTGGATGCATCCCATACGGCAGATGGCTATGTGATGATCTGTTATAATGGAAGTAATGAAAAAGTCAAGCTCCAGGTGACATCCCCGGATGGCACAGAGTATACCTATCCGGTTACGGTTGTTGGTGATTATGCGGTTTATCCGCTTCCGGGCGGGAATGGTTCTTATAAGGTAACACTTCTGGAGAGTGTGTCTGTAGAGGACAATCTGTATGCGGTAAGCTTTACCCAGGATCTGGACGTACAGATCACAGATGAATTTGCCCCGTTTCTGCATCCGAATTATTATGTGAATTTCACGGCAGATTCCAAGTGTGTAAAAAAGGGTGAGAGTCTTGCAGGAAAGGACTGCTATTCTGATCTGGATGTGGTAACGCAGATTTATAATTTTGTAATTAAAAATATTTCCTATGATAAAAAGAAAGCGGAGAATGTTCCGTATGGGTACACACCGGATCCGGATGAGACACTGGATACCGGGAAAGGAATCTGTTTTGATTATGCGGCGTTGATGTCGGCAATGCTCCGGTCGCAGCGGATTCCGACGAAGCTGGAGGTTGGCTATTCCGGTGATGTGTATCATGCATGGATCAGCTGTTATGTTGATGAGATCGGCTGGGTGGATAACATCATTGAATTTGACGGAAAGAACTGGTCGATCATGGATCCGACACTTGCTGCAAACAACAGTGCTTCGGATGTGAAGAAGTATGTGGGAAATGGAAAGAATTATGTCACAAAGTATACCTATTAGATAAAAGGAAGCCGGATAAGAAGAATGTGGCAGGAATGTGAAAAGGAGGATGACATATATGGAAAAGCGGACACAGCAGGGGAAGCTTACGAATCTGGAAATTGCTTCGTTCTGCAGTGAAATGGCAATGATCCTGAAGTCTGGGATTTCTTCCCTGGAGGGAGTTGATCTTCTCCGGGAGGATGCGCAGACGAAGGCAGAAAAAAAGCTGCTGGATGAGATTTATCAGTCAGTGATGGATACGGGCAGGCTGGATCAGGCGCTGGAAGAGACGAAAGTATTTCCGGAGTATCTGATCCGTATGACGCAGATCGGAGAAGAGACAGGAACTCTAGATGAAGTAATGGAATCTCTGGCAGAGCATTATGACCGAGAGGAAGCGATCAGGAGAAGTGTCCGGAGTGCCATCTCCTATCCCCTTCTGATGATCGGGATGATGCTGGTGATCATTATCATTTTGATGACAAAGGTTATGCCGGTATTTGATCAGGTGTTCCGCCAGTTTGGTCAGGAAATGACCGGATTTTCAAGAGGGATCCTGCTTGCAGGCAATGCTCTTTCCAAATATTCGGCGGTGTTTGCGGTACTTTTGGCGGTGATCGTCTGTGCGGGTATTTATTTTACAAAGACAGAGAGCGGCAGAAAGAAACTGTATCACATCGGATCCGGGTTTGCATTTTCAAGGGAGCTGAAGGATAAGCTGTCGGCATGCCGGTTTGCAGGTGGAATGTCACTGGCATTGAAAAGTGGACTGACTCCGGAACAGGGAATGGAATTTTCGGAGAACCTGATCGAGGATGATGATTTCCGGAAGAAAGTAGCAGAATGCAAAGCGGATATGGAAAATGGAACGGATATCGCAGAGGCGCTGGTGAAAGCCGGAATCTTCACAGGTGTTTATGCGCGGATGACATCCATTGCCGGGAAAGCCGGAATGATGGATGAGATGATGGGAAGGATTGCCGATGAGTGTGAGGAGGAAGTGGATGAAAAGCTTTCTTCGATGATCGCAGTTCTGGAACCGACTCTGGTGATCATCCTGTCGGTGATCGTCGGAACGATCCTTCTGTCGGTTATGCTTCCGCTTCTTGGAATTATGTCAGGACTTTAGGAGGCATATGCTATGTGGAGAAAAGAACGGGAACGGTTTTATCACGGAAAACGGCAGCGTCCACTTCGGAATTTCTGTCTGTCCCTTCTGTTGTTTGTATGTATCTGCAGTGCTTTTTTCAGTGGATTTGAAAGGCTTTCGGACACGACAAGACGCAGGCAGAAGGAAAGTCTGGAAAATGCACTCTGGCGTGGTGTGACGCAGTACTATGCGCTGGAAGGACACTATCCGGAGACGCTTGATGATCTGACGGAAAACTGTGGGATCCAGTATGACAAGAAGCAGTTTTTTATTGATTATCAGATTGCCGGTGCCAATATTCTTCCGGACATTACGGTGATCGAACGATAGGAGGAAATGGACATGAAGCGTAGAAATGAAAAAAAGCATGTGATTGATTTTCTTTTTCCTCTTGCAGTCTTTTTCGTGCTGGCGGCATCATCGGTCGCCATTGTGGTTCTTGCATCGGGATTTTACAGCCGGCAGGTGAAGGCCTCGTCGGATTCCTATTCGGGACGGACGGCACTTGCCTATGTGACGGAGAAAATGCACCAGAATGATGAAAATGGTGCGATAGCAGAGGGAACTTTCGATGGGGAAAATGCTCTCGTGATCCGGCAGCGTTATGATGAGAAGGATTATGTGACATATCTGTATGCGTATGATGGATACTTAAGAGAGCTTTTTATCCGGGATGGAACGGAAGCAAAAGCATCCGATGGACGGAAGATCCTGGCAACAAAGGACTTCGAGGCTAAGGAAACTTCAGATGGGATTTTTCATCTGTATTGTGAAAATGAAGACGGGAAAAAGATAGATACATTTGTCAGTGTGAAGAGCGCTGCAAGATAGGAGAAGATTTATGGAACGGACACCGGCAAAGCGTTCCAGCCTGTTTTTGCTGGAACTGATGATTGCAATTTTATTTTTCTGCCTTGCTTCTGCGGTGTGTGTGCAGATTTTTGTGAAGGCGCACACGATCAGCCGCGAGACACAGGAACTGAATACGGCGCTTGAGAAGGTTTCCGGGTATACAGAGCTTTTTCTTGCAGATGCGCTGATGGAGGACACGGAGGTCTTCTATGACGCAGACTGGCAGGAATGCAGTAAGGATGAGGCTTCGTATGAGATCGTGATCCGGGTGGAGCCGGATGGGAAGCTTTTGCATGGAACATTTACGGTGCAGCGCCTGTCCGGAGAACAGCCGGAAGAAATCTATTCGGTGGAAACAGACCGGATGACAGGCACGGAAAGGGAGTGACAGGATGAAGAGAAAGAAAAGGGGATCATACCCGGGGATTCAGATCGGAACGTCGTACCTGCTTGTGATCTTTGTAATCCTGTGTCTGGTGACATTTGCCACACTCTCACTGTCAAGTGCAAAAAGGGATCAGAGTTATAGTCAGCAGCTTGCCGGCCGGGAAACGGCGTATTGTGAGGCAAATGCAAAAGCGGCGCAGATCATGGCGCAGATCGATGATGCATTTGCAAAAGAGGATCCTGTATTTGCGATTCGGCAGATTGAGGGCGTGACAGCTGAAGAAGACGGAGCGAATCTGGATATTTCCTATGTGGTTCCGGTCACGGACAGTCAGAATCTGGAAGTCGAGATCCTGGCAGATCCGGTAAAGGGAACGCAGAAGGTTGTAAAATGGAAAGAGTCAGCATCTGAGAAATGGGAAGAAAAGTCAACACTTCCGGTCCTTGGAAGTGACTGACGCGAAAGGAGTTTGAGCTATGGATATCATTGTACTGCTTCAGCAGGCAGTTTTAAATCATGCATCGGATATATTTGTTGTAGCAGGTCTTCCGGTTTCTTATCGGGCAAATGGAAGAATCTGCAGGGAGAAGGAAGAAAAGCTGATGCCGCCGCAGACGAAAGAATGCGTTGAGGAATTATATAAGCTGGCAGGAGGACGGGACATCCGGGTTCTTGAAGAAAAAGGAGATGATGATTTTTCTTTTGCTGTTCCGGGACTTTCGAGATTCCGTGTCAGTGCGTACAAACAGAGGGGTGCGCTCTCAGCCGTTATCCGTGTGATCACATTTAAACTGCCGGAGCCGAATGAGATCGGGATTCCGGACCCGGTGATGAGCTTTTATAACCTGTCAAAAGGTCTGGTGCTTGTGACGGGCCCGGCGGGAAGTGGAAAATCTACTACGCTTGCCTGTCTGGTGGATAAGATCAATCATTCAATGGAAAAGCATATCATTACGCTGGAAGATCCGATCGAGTATCTGCACCGGCATGATAAAAGTATTGTAAGCCAGAGAGAGATCAATGTGGATACGGAAAGCTATGTCAATGCGCTACGTGCTTCGCTCCGGCAGAGCCCGGATGTGATCCTGCTTGGTGAAATGCGTGATTATGAGACGATCGATGTGGCAATGACAGCAGCGGAAACCGGGCATCTGGTATTTTCTACCCTGCATACGATCGGAGCAGCAAATACGGTTGACCGTATCATTGATGTATTTCCGGCAAACCAGCAGAGGCAGATTGCAGTTCAGCTGTCCATGGTATTGCAGGCTGTAATTTCACAGCAGCTTGTGCCGACAGTGGATGGAAAACAGGTCCCGGTATTTGAAATCATGACGATCACTCCGGCGATCCGCAATATGATCCGCGACAATAAGGTTCCGCAGATTGATGGAGTCGTGTATTCGTCTAATAAAGAAGAAATGCATTCGATGGATTTTGGTCTTCTGAATCTGTATAAAGATGGGAGGATCACGGCGGAGACGGCTCTCTCCTATGCATCAAATCCGGAAATGCTGAAGAAAAAGCTATAGAAAAACATAACAGGAAGGGGCTGCGGTGAAGCAGTCTCTTCCTGTTTATCGTCAGTGTTTTAAGATTTAGCCAAGGGCTGCAATTGCTTCGATCACGATATCATACTGTTTTTTGACATCGGCGATCAAACCGTCAAGGTTGTCGTATTCCTGGCTGCGGAGCTTTTCAGTCAGAGCACTGCTGACATTGTAAAGTGCAGTAAATCCAAGGTTTACGGCAACACCTTTTAAGGTATGCATTGCACGAAATGCGGTTTCGTAGTCCTTTTTAACCCAGGATTCTTCAAATAAAGCCATATTGTTGTCCTGCGGAAATTTAAGGACAAATTTGCGTACCATATTTTCATTCATAAACCGGTGAAGAATATCATTATAATCGCCACCAATTTTTACATAACATTCTTGAAGTGTCATTGTCTACAGTCCTTTCTGAACTTTTTTATCTTTGTGAAATCCGTATATTTTTGCCCCAACATTTTAACATGACGTGTTACGCTTTACAAGATATTTCGTATTATGCATTGTCATGGTAATGAAAAAGGCTTATTTATTCGAAGAAATTGCATCATTTAACTGATCGTACCATTCTTTAGTCTGTGCTTCGTTGCTGCTGTTCAGAAAAATGGTGGTATCTGTTGTCTTTATCTGAAGAACCGGAGGATGTTCAATCCAGATATACATCTGGCAATGTCCGGTTTTGCTGCCACGGAAATTACCGAGAAGTTTGCTGTTATCTTCGGAGCCATCAGACCGGTAGAATTTTTCATCCGGCAGATTATCCAGAAGAGTTACTGATTCCACATCAGCGAGAGCAAAGGTTGCTGTTTTATAGCCGGATGTAATAGAATACTGGGCAGCATTTTCCGTCAGGCGGATCGGTGTAAAATCGATCCGGATACAGAGGATACACATCCAGAGGAGAAGAAGCCCGGTGCCTACGAGCATTCCTCCGGTGACATATTTTGCAGAAGGGTGTCCGTAGTTTAGAGAATAATTCATGCTGTTCACACGGTCCTGTACAAAATACCGTTTGTCATTTGGATTGTTGTACCAGCCTTTTCGCCAGTAATAGTCATCATCAATATAAAATGGTGTGCTGTCCTGGGAGAGGATCCGCTCTTTTTCCTTACGCAGCCAGAAAAACATGATCAATATGATGGCAGCCGGTATCAGTTCGAGGAAAATGTAGATGCCCATTCCAACTCCGCCAATCCAGTTGCTGGATGCAATATCCCGGATGATCCCGAGATAGGCGCCGGTATTGCAAATGTTGGAGACAAAAAGGAATATGGTGTATAAACGCTTCTCCAGTGCATTGATCTGCAGGTTGATCTGTGAATTTTCACTGTAAATTTTGTTTGGCATATGGGCGAATAAATAGCCGGTACCCATGTAAGCTGCCGCGACAAGAATTGTGCAGAGAAGCATGACTCTTCCATCACTTTCGGTCAGCAGATAAGTACGGACCTGTGGGAAAAACAGAGGGATCAGAATTACTGCAGCCGGGATCAGATGAAGCTTTGCTGGCAGTATCTTTTTCGCAATTTGTGAGGAAGTGCGGGTATCCACTGCAGCGGACACATCTGCATTTGCTGAGCTGATCCATCCATTTTTCTGCTTAATGTCGTATACTTTCTGGTGATAATGATAGACACGGAGGATGGTAAGAAGGCAGAATTCTACGAACCACAGTGTCCATACGGTAATAAAAATAGAAAAGTAAGTAAAGCAAAGCAGGCATACCGCAATTCCTGCCAGTATGTTCCACAAATAAAACTGGCGGTTGCGCTTTTTATAAAGCTGGAGAAGCTCTTTTATGTCGGGATGTTCAAGCTCAGATTTAGGAATATGGACTCCCATCAGCATTCCTTCCCGGTATTTTGCAATATTTCCATAGACTCCGGCAAAGATGCCGACCATGGAAATGTCTGTAATTAAAAATATAATCAGCATCATCATTTCGCTGTTACCTCCATTTCGTTAAATGCTCTCTGGCAGAATTCCAGGAAGTCGGTCAAAGTCATGCCGTGGAATTTTGCTTCTGCGCTTAAAAGTTCCAGTTCATCTGCCAGCTTTTCGTCAAAGCGGTTATCTTGTGGAGCAGAGGAAGTGGGATAACAGATGGTTGTTCCCTTACGGCGGTCTGTCTCGAGGAAGCCTTCTGTTTTCAAAAGCTGGTAAGCTTTGCTGACGGTCATGGTGTTGATACCGAGATCGGTTGCCATCTGGCGGACGGTCGGAAGCGATTCCCCCGGCTCAAATTCCCCTCGCCCGATTCCTTTGACAATCTCGTTGCGCAGCTGAAGGTAGATCGGGACTTCGGACTGCATGTTGATCTTGAGGATCATATATCGGCATCTCCTTTCTGTGAGATTTAATTGTATTATACCACATAATACAAATAATACAATAGGAGGATAAAAAAACAGGAAAATGATGTACACGCTTTCAAGGTGCAAATAAATCTTAGAATTTGTTTTCCTGAAAGCGCATATGTCAGTTTCCTGATTTTTTATGTGGTTTGTGTTTTGATTAAGTTAAACAAATAGCGGGCAAATATTCGCCTGACTAAAATTGTAAAAGTTTAAAAACATTTTTTACAGCCTGGTAATTTTGCAAGCTGAGTGAGTTAAAAGGATTGGCTGTTTGTATGGGAATTAATAAAATTCTGCATATAAACGCGGATATTTTCCATCTGTTCTTTTGTAACCGGATTGCTATATGGAATCCTGTCGATAATGCGGTTTAAGTAGTCATTTTCCGCTATGATATCAAAGCTTTCTTTGAAGTTAATATCGAAGAAATAGACGATATAAGATACCCAGTAATCCATCTGTGTGACGCGGTCTGCGGAAAGGATACATTTGTTTTTAAAAACTGTTTCGTATACCTTTTGGGTTATATTCTGTGTACCGAGTTCTTCTTCAGAAACGTTAATAAAGGTGCTTGTGGAGTCTACGAGCTTTACCCGGCAGTTGTCCAGCTTGTCCTCATCACGGATCAGTTTTGCGTGTAAAAGTGTCTGCGGATCTGAGATCTCAGGGAGTTCATAATCGCTGTGGTGGGCGATTGCAGTGTAAATGATGGAGTCCCATTTGTCATCCGGAAGAAAGCGGCGGATCATGCCTTCATCAAAAAGCACCTTTACACCGTAAGCAGCGTGATCCATTGTGCCAGGCTCAAAGCTGTCGTAGCGCTTTAACTGCTCAAAACGCCCGATGTCGTGAAGGAGTGCAATCAGCCTTGCAAGGTCGGTGTCTTCGGCTGAAAGATGCATCCTTCCGGCAAGCGCTTCTGCCTGTTTTACAACGCCGTAGGTGTGGATGATTTTTAATTTTATGCGGTCATTTTCGCGGTCGTATCCGTTAAGGTAAGATTCAAATTCTTGTTGTGCGAGTGGATAGTACATGAAGTTAAACCTCCTGAAAATATATGGTTAGTGATTAAAAGATTTATGAATATGATAACACAAATTTTATTATTTTTTAATTGCTTCTGCCAAGAGAAACCAGTATTATTTGAAATAAGGCGAATGTAGAAAATCAAATCATATATAGATATGAGTGTATTTATTGTAGATAAAATTTTATATCTACACGAAACATGAGTTATGACGAATTTACTTATTAACCTTTTTCGATTATAATGGAGGCAGAAATGAGAAAACAAAAGAAAAAGATTCGTCATAACAAACAAACTCATAACCGGCAATATAAAGACCGATTATGGAGAATGATCTTTAATAACAAAGAAGATCTGTTGCAGCTTTACAATGCAATCAATCACACAGACTATCAGAATCCTGATGATCTGGAAGTAAACACATTAGAAGATGTCCTTTATCTATCTATGAAAAATGATGTATCCTTTCTGGTGGGTGGTACAATGAATCTGTATGAACATCAAAGTACCTTTAATCCCAATATGCCACTACGTGGCGTGTTCTATTTCGGAAGGCTATATCAGGGATATGTAGCAAAGAATGATCTGGATATATACGGAGAAAAAAGACTACGGCTCCCGATACCGAAGTACATTGTTTTTTATAATGGAACAAAGGATGAACCAGATTCAATGGAATTAAAGCTGTCTGATTGTTTTGAAGCGACAGATGATGAAAAATCGTGTCTGGAATGTACAGCGATTATGCTGAATATCAATTATGGTCATAATCAGGAGCTGATGCATCAGTGCAGACGGCTGGAGGAGTATGCAATATTTGTGCGATGTGTCAGGGAATATATGCAGTTGGAAGATACAATGGAAGATGCGGTTTCTAAAGCAATGGATGCCTGTATCAGGCAGAATGTGTTGACGGATTTTTTGAAGAAACATCGAGCGGAGGTGTTGGAAATGATTTTGACAACATATAATAAAAAATTGCATGAGAAGACGTTGAGAAGAGAAGGGCGTGATGAAGGGATACAAAATATCAATCGACTGAACGGATATCTGTTAGCAGATAAAAGATACAGTGATTTAGAACGCTCAACGAAAGATACCGAGTATCAGGAAAAACTCCTGAAAGAATATGGAATAGAGTAAAATAAGAATCCCGTGTCAGATGTCAGGAGAAAGTGTAAGTTACTTTCTCCTGACATCTGACACGGGAATTTTCTTTTTTATAATTGCGGATTTCTTCTGCAATCTGTGTATAGTCTCGCTCAAAAAGCTTCTGGCTGATCTGCTCATTTAATATCATCTCCGGCAATTTTTCTACAAGCTTCTTCTGGACAAAAGCCTTACTCTTCTGCTTATATTCTGGCAGATGATATTTTTGCTGGATTGAATACAATTCTGGTCGCCAGAGGATTCGGATTTTTCTGGTGAGGTCAACGTGAGGATTTGCCAGCATTTCCCGGACAACATTTTTCAATTGTGTTGATATCATTTGAAGTTGCAGAATATTTTTTTGCCAGATTTATAATTTCTTCTAAAATACTATTGATTGTCATAAAAATACCCCTCTATTCAGATATCCTAATAAATTCATAAGCAATCCGCGGAGTCCCGTCACTGACGTAAATAATCCCACATTCTTCAAATCCATTCTGCTTAAAGCAAGCCTGCATTGGTTGATTATCCTTGTGGGTATCTACACGCAGATGTGAGATTTGTGTCTTGCAAAAATCAAAGCAAGCCCGTGCAATCCCTTTGGTTGTTCCGTCAGATGCAAGGCGGTGAACGGTTCCGTATGGAGTCTCGGAACGCCAGCTTCCATTTTCAATGAGTTGATAGTTCGGCTCGTCTCCGATGATAAGTGTAAAAGTGGCAACGACCTTATCATTTTCTACGCAGACATAACTGTTACCATTCTGGATATCCGGTTCGAGATCTTCGAGAGCCGGATAATTTGCATTCCATTGTGTCGGGTTTCCGGTTGCGTGCATGAACTGGCGTGCGGTGTCAAAAATATTTAAAATCGTGTCTACATCTTCTGGAAGTGTTTTTCTGATTAACATGGTGTTTCGTTACCTTTATCTGTTTTTTGTTGTATATGAAGTATAACATTTGAAATAAAAAAAGAAAAGGTGGAGAAGAAGGGTTTTCTGGAAGCGGTAAGGATTTTGCTTTCAGAAAAAAATATGCTGTTTGAGTCGTTGCGTGAAAAACTGGAAAGCTATCCGGAACTGAACAGTATGCTCTATTCGCTTTTATTTACGGGAAAAGCAATTGTGTAACAGTCAGAATTAAAAATTGTGTAACAATCAGAATTAAAAAATGCCAGGCAGGATACAGCATGCAAAGGAGGAAAAGGGATTGCTGTACCCCGTCTGGCGTTTTCGTATACGGGAAGCTTGGGGAGATTTCCCATATACGATTTACTGAATTTTATCGAATGTAATGTGGGCACTTGGGGAATGCACCACAATCTTATAATCATTTGGATAATATCTTGTAGAGAATACGAATTCTCCGTCATTTACAAATACTTCAACGGAAGAAGTATCTGCAAGGATTTTTACATTTTCCAGAGTGCCGACGTTGGCGTAGCGAAGGCTTCTGCCTGCGGATGCGGAAGTTTTACTTTTGGTTGTGAAATGCATCTGGAACCGTCCATTCTCATAGTCAAGGATCAGTTCATCTGAAAGGACAGCCTGGAAATGATTCTCCTTAATTCCATTTACATTTACTTCATATACCGGGCAGTCGCTCTGGGTAAGTTCATTCTGAACATCCTGAAGCTGTTGTTTTTTTGCATCCAGCTCGCGAACCGGTTTCTGGCAGACTTTGCCATCTTTTATGAAGACTTCTCTTGGAAATGTAAAGCAGTGCTGCCATCCGTCTTTGATGGTCGGATTGGTATATTCTTCGCAATCCGGCATTCCCATCCAGCTGATATGGATGCGTCTTCCATCTTCTGCTTCGAAGCTCTGCGGAGCGTAATAGTCAAAACCATAATCCCACAGATGATATGGGGATAATTTGTAGGAATCTAAAATGTCGCCGTCCACAAGGAAGTAACCGGACTGGTATACATTTCGGTCAGCCCACTCTTTGCCTTCCAGGCCCTGGACGGAGGAGGAAAGGATTTTGATGCCGTCCGTTTCAAAATAATCCGGGCATTCCCACATATAACCGAAAGGCTTTTCGGATTCTATACGGCTGCGAAAGTGCCAGTTTATTTTATCGGAGGATTCAAAAATCAGTGCCTGACCGACATCATTTTTAGTACGTGCGCCCTGGATCATGTAGTAGATATCGTCCTTTTTCCAGACCTTCGGATCGCGCACATGGCAGGTCAGGTCAGAAGGATAATCGCTGTTGCGGAGCAGCTCTTTTTTGCTGCCAAAATGGATTCCGTCTTTGGTTGTGACGAGTACGGTATTTGCCTCACGGCCGGTGTTGATATAATCAAAATCTCCATCTTCCAGCTTGACATTTCCGGTGTAGTAAAGATACATTGTACCGTCTTCGAGGAAGGCAGATCCGGAATATACACCGTGGCAGTCAAATGGCTGATCCGGGTAGAGGGATACACCTTTGTATTCCCAGTCGATCAGATTGGTGCTGGTGTAATGACCCCACATTTTCACACCGCCTTCGGCGTTAAATGGGGAGTACTGGAAAAATGCGTGGAACACACCATCCATCTGACAAAGTCCGTTCGGATCGTTGAGCCAGCCAACCGGAGGCATCAGGTGCAGTTTCTCGCGGAACTGTGTGCCGGATGTCTGTTCTTTTGCTGTCTGGTTCTCTTCTGCTGTATTTACTAAGTTTACAAAATCTCTGGTTAATGCGTTCATATTGATTCACTCCTGGAAATAGTTCCGCAGGCAACGGTCCGGAAAACGTATTGATACGGATATCCGACACCCGCTGCGGGAGACAAATTTGATTATTTGTCATGAGTTATTTTATTTCGTAAGTTTCATAACAGATGATTTACCGGTTACAGTGCCGGGTGCGGCACATTCTACAGAATCATACAGATCTGTATTGGTAAGGATCATCATGGTTGTTGCCGGATGTCCGGCTTCTTTTATTGCATTTAAATCTGCTTCGATCAGCACGTCTCCGGCGTGTACTTTTGCACCGTCAGATATTTTCTTTGTAAATCCATTTCCATCCATTTTTACAGTGTCGATTCCGACATGAATCAGAAGCTCTGCGCCGCCGTCAGTCAGGATGCATACTGCGTGACCGGTATCAAAAATGCTTATGATTTCGCCATCACAAGGTGCGGTGATGATGCCGTCAGCAGGTTCGATCGCTACGGTTTTTCCAAGGACTTCTGCTGCAAATGTATCGTCTGCGATCTGATCATTTGGAATGATTTTTCCATTTACCGGAGCATTTAACACTTCTTCGGAAGAAGTGGTTTTTGTATTGCCTGAAGCTGTTTTGGTTTCGGAAGCAGCAGATTCTTCGCTGTCTGTTTCCTCTACGGAAGCTGCAACAGTAACAGGAGCTTCTGCGACTGGCTATTTCTTCTTGTCTTTGTAAAGTGCGAAGGATACTGCAAATGCAACACCGACTGCGATTGCCATCTCAATGACGTACTGAAGTGGCTGGTTCAGGCAGAGCAGGATTCCGAAGATACCGGTTACACCTGTTCCTTTTGCACCGAGGTGAACAAGGGAAGCATAAAGGGCTCCGCATCCTCCACCGATGCATCCGGCGATAAATGGTTTAAAGAATCTTAAGTTTACACCAAAGATTGCAGGTTCTGTAATTCCCATAAATGCACTGAGTGATGATGGAAGTGCAAGGGATTTGATCTTTTGGTCTTTTGATTTTACAGCAACGGCAAGTGCTGCTGCACCCTGTGCCACGTTTGCTGCACTTGCGAGTGGCAGCCAGTAGGTTACACTGTATTTTGCAAGCTGTCCGATATCGATGGCTGTGTACATCTGATGGATACCGGTAACAACGGTCGGTGCATATAAACTACCCATGATCAGACTTCCAAGTCCGAGTGGAAGTGTCAGCATCCACTGGATTGCTCCGAGGATTGCATTTTCAGCCCATACGAAGATTGGTCCGACGATGGAAAGTGTAAGGTATCCGGTTACGAATACGCTGACAAGCGGTGTGACAAAAAGGTCTAAAACTTCCGGTACGATCTTGTGAAGCTTCTTTTCAAGTACGGATAAGATCCATACAGCAATGACAACCGGAATAACGTGTCCCTGATAGCCGACCATGTCAATGTGATACAGTCCGAAGAACACGCTCTGTGTCTGCTGAACACCTTCCGTTGCAACTGTGTAGGCGTTCTGCAGGGACGGATGGATCATGATCATACCGATAACTGCGCCAAGGTAAGGATTTGCGCCAAATGCTTTTGCAGCGGAGAATGCAATCAGGATCTGCAGGAATGTGTAAGCAATGTTACTGAAAAGGGTTGCAAATACATAGATCGAGCTGGTTGTGCTGATGTGTAAGAACCCGTTACTGTTCATGAAATCCAGTGCGTTCATGATTCCCATAAGGAAACCGCTGGCTACGATTGCCGGGATGATCGGTACGAAAATGTCTCCCAGAAGCTTGATGGCTTTCATAAACCAGTTCTGCTTTTCGGCAGCAGCTTCTTTTGCTTCTGCTTTCGTGCTGGCTGTGATGCCTGCGATTGCAATAAATTCACCAAATACTTTGTTGACGGTTCCTGTTCCGAGAATGATCTGGAGCTGTCCGGATGCTTCAAATACCCCCTTTACCCCGTCTACATTCTCAAGTGCTGTCTTATCCGCTTTCGTGTTGTCTGCAATGACAAGGCGAAGTCTGGTAGCACAATGGGCAGCAGATACGATGTTCTTACTTCCACCCACATGATTCAGAATTTCCTTTGCGGTTTTTCTGTAATCCATATTCTCTCCTCCTTTAGATACAATGTGTAATCGATTTCATATCTTATGCTTAAATAATATGAAAAAAAATGCCATTTGTAAATATGGCATTTTTACTGATAATTCATATTGTTTTTTGTGAAAAGTGTTGAAAGAAACTTTCGTTTCCTTAAGAAACTTCGGAAAATCAGGAAAATCAGGTAAGATTTTCGGAGTCTGAAGGGTCTGCTCCAACAAGACGGAAGCCGAGCTTCATCTCGATCGGGATCTGTTCTCCCCTTTCAATACTGTCAAGAAGTAGCTCTGCGCCGCGGATTCCACTGGTTTTGTAGCCGAAATGGATGGTTGGGATTCCTCCGGTGACGGCTTTTAACATCTGGTTATCTCCGAATCCGGTTACTCGGATGGACGTATTTTCAAGGATATAGCGCATTCTTGCACCTGCATCGGCTGCATTTGTCGGAATCTGCTTTTTTAAGTAGGTCTGAATGGCTTCGATTGCTCCCGCTGCTATGGTATCGGTTGCACATGATATGACATCGATATCACATTTGCTTTCCAAAAGATCCAGAGCAGACTCATATCCGGATTCCAGCGTGAAGGCTGAGGTTCGCTTATTTTCCTCGAAAAGCGTGACACCTGCATTTTTGAGTCCTGCGATAAATCCGTCCTCTCTTGCGGCACCTGCCGCTTTGTCATCACGAGTAACGCCGATGTAAGCAACTCCTTTTTTACTGAATCCGGCAACGGCCTGTCCCATTGCCTTTCCTGCACCGTAATCGTCGTGGTAAATGCAGTTTGCGTGTGAGGTGCGCTGCCCGATCACGACAACAGGAACCTTTGTCTCTTTTAAAAATTTCCGGTGACCGGCGGTGAACATCGTACCGACAAGAATAATTCCGTCCACCGGATAATTTTCAAATAACCGGAGGTATTCTACTTCCTTTGCAGGGGTGTTGTCGGTTCCGGCAAGAAGCATCTGATAGCCTCTTTCGGCGAGAACACTTTCAATTCCGGCAGTGATCCGGCTGATGGATTCAGAATTGATCTTCGGGACGACCACGCCCACCAGGCTTGCCTTTTTGGTACGAAGCATACGCGCCTGTGCGGATGGCTGGTATCCGGTTTCTTCGATGACTTTACGAATCTGTTCTTTTTTCTCTTCACTGACGTAGCCGCCGTTCAGATATCTGGATACAGCTGCGCTGGATACACCGGCGAGCTGTGCGATTTCTTTGATGGTCATAATATAAAAATCTCCTTCTTATACAACAAGTATAAAAAGGAGATTTCAGGATGTCAAACAGAAAAATTCATTGTAATCAGAATAAAATATGGACTACTAAGGAAGCAAGCGGAATTGCGATAATAGTACGCTCCAGGAAACATACAACGATTTCCCAGAATTTAATTGGGGATTTGGTTGCTAACATTACTGTTGCTGTTTCTGAGAAGAAAATAATCTGTACCATGGATACCAGAACAACGAATGCTCTTGCTTTTACACATACGGTAACGCCGCTTCCCATCATGACTAATACAGGAAGGAACATTTCTGCGATTCCAACCGGGATTGACGGAGCAATCGCTGATACGTCAGGAATCCGGAATAAAACAAGGAGTGGCTGGAAAATGTAACCTAACCATTTGAATACAGGAGTGTATTCTGCAAGGATCAGACCACTTACACCGATGGCCGATAACATAGTCAGAACCTGTGGGAGAACCAGTAAGCTGTCTTTTAAGCTGTTCTTAACTTCTACGGATACATTCTTTGCAATATAAGCACGCTTGACTGCACGGTTTATACCGAGAGGAAGAAGGCTGAAACTGAATTTGGTATCATTTTTACGTTCCGCCTCTGTCTGCACATGTCCAGAATAGTATACATCCTTTTTCTTGCTGATCGGTGGAATTCTTACGGTTATCATTTCGATAATGAATACGAGAACAAAGCTGATCGCGTAAACTTTTACGAAATGATCACCTAGTTTGGCTGTATTGATTACCATGTATGCAAAACCAATACTTACAGCACTGAATCCGGTCATGATGGCGACCATTTCTTTTTCAGTGTAAACATTTCTTTTCCACAATCTGTTTGTGATTAAGACACCAAGTGAAGAAGAGCTTACAAAAGAAGATACGGCATCCAGAGCAGCTTTTCCAGGAACCTTGAATAACGGACGCATCAGTGGTTCCAGGATGGCACCGATAATTTCCAGGATTCCATAATTTAAAAGGAATGGCATGAAAATAGCACCTACGATGATGATTCCAAAAACACCAAGAACGATCGGAGGAATAACGCTTCCACCGGTAGAATCGCCAATGATGATTTCCGGTCCCTGGAATCCTGTGATATTTATATGACAGGCATATAAGACCACATAGATGAAGCCGAGAGCGTATAAAAATGTATGGATAATCGTGTCGTTATCATAAATTTTGGCAAAAGGTGATTCAAGAGTACCTTTTTTCACATACTTAAAATAAATATGACAGACAAAATTTCCGGCAACGATGAGTGTCAAGATCCAGTAGGCAAAATTGCCAAACATATTTACAAAGGCATTATAAATAATACTAAAGATAATTTCGCTCTTACCGTTGTGTGGTACAGAAACAAAAAAAGCGGCGATACCGATAGCTGAACAGATGACTAATCTGAGAATGCCCTTTATAGTCTGGCTTTTGTTCAACTGGATTTTATCAAGTTCGGCGGACATCATATCGCTGTCATAAGTAACTTGTTCGGTAGTAGCTATGGTACTTTCCGTGGTCATAGTCTTAGATTTAACCATAAAGAGTCTCCTTTCCTGAAAAATGCGTATTTTAAGAACAACAGCACCAGTTCCAGTAGAAACTGGTGCTGTCATTTATCTTAAAAATATAATCTAAGATAAATTATTTTCTTTTTTTCTTGAGTGCAAGAATAGAAAGATATTCAAATACGATATTAGCTGCAAGATATGCGGTAATTTCACCATGATCATAAGCTGGAAGAACTTCAACAATATCAAATCCTACAAAATTCAGATCTTTCAGTGCTCTTACAAGTTCCAGTCCTTCGAGAGAAGTAAATCCGCCAACTTCCGGAGTTCCTGTACCTGGAGCATAAGCAGGATCAATAAAGTCAATGTCGAAAGTAAGGAAACAAGGTTTATCTCCTACTCTTTCAATTGCTGTTTCAATCAAAGCCGGAAGTCCCATTTCACGTACCTTGTGTGCAGGAATCAGTTTCATGCCAAGTTCTGCAGCCATCTTGTGTTCGTTTGGATCATAAAGGGAACCTCTCATACCAATCTGAATAGAATGAGATGGATCGATAAGTCCTTCTTCGATCGCTCTTCTGAAAGGTGTTCCGTGATTGTATTTCTGTCCAAATACTTCGTCACACAGATCTGAATGAGAATCGAAATGAACAAGAGCTACTGGACCATATTTTTTGGCTACTGCCCGGAGTTCTGCAAGTGTAATTGCATGATCGCCGCCGAGAACGATCGGACAGGCATTTTTCTCAAGTATTCCAGCAACCCCTTTTTCGATTGCGTCGTAACTCGGGTGAATATAACCAGGGGTGATATTGAAATCACCAATATCTCCACCCTTCAGGCTTTCCATAATATTAACCTGCATGATTACATTGTTCGGTTTCATCATTGCAGAGATATTACGGATTGCGTTCGGACCAAATCTTGAACCAGAACGGAAAGAACTCCCTGTATCAAATGGTGCACCTGCAATCGCAAAGTCAAGACCTTCTGCGGTGTCTACCTTTTGCATTCTCATAAAAGTTCCCATGTTACAAAATCTTGGTGATGATAAAGCACTTGCTGGCTGTTTGATTTCTGACATATCTGTATCCTCCTTAAAATCATATGTAATCATTGCGAACGTTCGATATTTGTTTCGTTGAATGTATGATAGCATTTTGTTAAAAGCTTGTGTTATATCGATCTTTGATAAGTTATATGAAAAACCATATAAGAAATAATATAAAAAGATATAGATTACAGAGATTTTTTGTGTTAACATATAAAAAATATCAATAAAGTCAATAGATCCAGAGTATGAAAAAACAGGTAGGTAGTGAGTGAAAATGGATAGCAAATGTTTTCGATATTTTATTGAAGTTTATGAATGTGGATCAATTAACAAAGCAGCCAAACATCTGGGTTTGTCACAGCCAAATTTAAGTGTTTGTATTAAAAATGCGGAAAAGGAACTGGGATTTTCTGTGTTTTCAAGAAACAATAACAGAATACAATTGACGAGTGAAGGAGAATTGTTTCTGAAATCCGCCCGTAAAATCGTCAGAGAGCTGGACGCGATCGGGAACATCCCTTCTCTTTTTGCAAATAAGGGAAATATTTCGGTTTCAAGTACCTATTCTTTTGATTTTATGAACCTTTTTATGCAGTTTAAGAAGAGAAATCCGGCACGAAATATAGAAGATTCATTTAAGGAAACAGGGCTGATCCAGGTAATCCGAGATGTTATGGATAAAAGATACCGGATGGGATTATTTTACTGCTTTGATTCAATCAGTGAAAGCTATTTTGAAATGGCGGAAAAATATAATATGAAGTTGATCCCGATTGCCAAAAGCAAACCGCTGATTCTTCTGACATCGAAGAAGAATCCGCTGGCATTGCGCAAGAAGATTGAATTTGAACGGATCAGAGAGCTCCGCTGTATTATGTATGAAAATTTTAAATTTGAGGAGTGGCTGGGGATTCTAGGTTTTGAAGATGATAACAAGATTCTTTATGTGTTTGACCGGGGTGGCCTTCTGGATGCAATCAAGCAAAGCAATTATTCTACCGTTATGATGAAGCGTTTTTCGGATGTGTCTTATAGTCCGGAGTGTGTGGAAATTCCTGTTGTGAATGCACCGTGTGGGATGAGCGCGTACTTGATGTACCATTCGGCATATATACCGAATCCGCGAGAGAAAATCTTTATCCGGCAGTTAAAGGAACTGTTTAACGACTGAAAATATGCGCGAACAAATAAAACGGGGATGCAGATTATATAACTGATCTGTATCCCCGTAAATTTAGGATGTTAAATAAAAGGCACTGCGTGCCGTGACGTATTCTATTATAATCTGCGATACAGATTTTTATAGCGTTTTTTGTCCTCTTTCGTTAAGATAACAGCCAGAAGCATGAATGCGACTCCTGTCAGAAGAACGATGATCCAGGTAAAGATCGGCGTATGATTTTTGTAAATAAATCCGATCAAAAGCTGGTACAGACTCATAAATCCGATGCGGATGATCTCCATCAGCCCGTGGATTCTTCCGCGGTGGCTGGATGGAATACGCCTGGTCATGTACGGGCTTTCCGCCAGCATGTAAGAAATCTCACCCCATGTCAGTACGACCATTGCCGCATAATAGAACGGAATGTGTCCGGAAAAGAGGATGAACATCACGTAGCCGACCAGTGTCAGTAAAAATCCGTAGATTGTCTTTTTGGGTTCGGAGGATCGCTTCAGGATCTGGGTGATAAGTGGTGTGAAGAGAACAACGATAAAGCAGTTGATGCTTGTAACTGTTCCGAATATCACCGCACCGGTATCCCCGTGCAGACGGATCAGATCCATAGGAAAGAGATAATTATACATCTGGTAAAGTGCTGTGTACCCGCTGGTGATCAGAATGAACAGCAGAACAAGCCGGTTTTCTTTAAGAATCGTCAGCAGGCTTTCCCCGTGGCGTTCGGCCTGATAAATGGCGTTGCTATCATTTTCTTCTTTTTCCGGTGTGATATTCTGTACAAAGAAATAGATCAGCACAGAAGAAGTGCCGATGGAAATTCCACTGAGCAAAAATGCAAGCCATAAGTAATTGCGAAACATAAATCCGGCTACAGCAGAAGCCATCACGCCGCCGAGATTTGCTGTCAGATACTGGAGGGAATACCCTCTCTCCCTGTCCTTGCTGAGGGTGATGTCCGCAGTAAGCGAATTGTAGGACGGATTTTCTATGTTCTGGCAGGTCGATGCGATAAACATCAGCACAATGGATTTTGTCGTCAGCGGGATCAGTCCGCAGATGATATAAGAAATGACGGAAATCATATCCAGGTAAACGATATTCATTTTCTTATTAAAACGATCGGCCATCTTTCCACCGATCAGATTTGCCGGGATCGTCAGGATCCCCATCAGTGCCGTGATCCAGGCAACCTGCACGGCATTCATCCCAAGCTTCTGGCTTAAGATCATCGTCAGCATCGGACGGACCATTGCCCCCATGGCCGTCACAAAGCGTCCAAAGCATAAGACATAGTTTTCTTTTCTAAGACCTTTGTATTGCGAAATTAGATTCATGATACGTTTTCCCCTTTGCATATTCCCCAGTTTCAAACTACTAATAATATACAATGCGGGCACTTTTTTGTCTATCTTATTCCGCCGGGTTTCAGCAAAAAATGGTGGTTGATTGAAGCCGGAAAATGATGTATGTTAATACTTAGGAAATAGCAGTTGTAGGGGATTACGACTGAGCGAAAAAGGAGAATATGATGAAATCAGAAGAAGTTACGAGAATACTGGAAAATGCCATCCGTATAGGAAAAGGTGTGATCCGGTATGGAAGTGTCGCATCGTATATTCCGGAGCTTGCCAAGGCAGATAAGAATAAACTGGGGATCTGCCTTTACACAATAGACGGCAATCAATTTGAGACCGGAAATACAGAGGACAGATTTACGATACAGTCCATTTCCAAAGTAATGGCACTGTGTCTGGCGCTGGAAACGTTTGGAGCAGAGTTTGTGTTTGATCATGTGGGCGTGGAGCCGTCGGGAGAGGCTTTTAACTCACTGGTAGAACTGGATAACCGGAGCAACCGGCCCTTTAATCCGATGATCAATTCCGGAGCAATTACGGTTGCAAGTCTGCTAGTGAACCATTATTCCATCGAAGATATGCAGAAGTATATGCAGGAAGTATGCGAAGATCCGGAGATCGCGATAGACGAAGCCGTATTTCAGTCTGAGATGGCGACCTGCGCAAGAAATAAGGCGATTGCCTATCTTTTAAAAAGTAAGGACATCATTGATACCGATGTAGAAGAAAGTGTTACCTTTTATACCAAGATGTGTTCCATGTCGGTAAATGCAAGAGATTTGGCAAGGTTCGGTCTTCTGCTGGCAAATGACGGAGTGCAGCTTTCCACCGGAAAACGTCTGATCTCATCTCAAACTGTGCGGATGGTGCAGACCATTATGCTTACTTGCGGAATGTATGACGGATCGGGGGAATTTGCATTAAGAACAGGAATTCCGACTAAGAGTGGAGTCGGCGGAGGTCTCCTCAGCGTGTCGAAAAAGAAAATGGGAATCGGGATCTACGGACCATCTCTTGACAAAAAAGGAAACTGTATCGCAGGCTGCGAATTGTTGGGATATATTTCAGAAGCACTGCATCTTCACATCTTTGATACCAGAGAGTGGAAGGTAGAAGAATAAAAAAGACGATACTGCAAAACTCCCTTGGCATGTGGTTTTGCAGTGTCGCTTTTCTTTTGTCCGCTTATTTTTCAGAGGATGGAAGACAATTTCCATCTTTAACAATGGTTGGTTCTTTTCCTGCAATCATGGTTACCATGTATCCATTTTTTCCAAAATTGATTGCAACGACTTTTCCTTTTTTTGTATGGAAAATCTGAATAAGGATATCTTTTGAAGTCGGTCTGATCTTTGGGATTCCTTTGAAAAGCATTTAATGCACTGTTTGATATTCTTCCGAGCTTTGTCATCTTTTCGCCGCCGATTGTGGAGGTAAATTTGCAAGATTCTTCAAAGCTTTCCGGGTACATAGCATAACATTCGGACAAAGCAGCCTGAGCAGCAGTCCAGACTTCTTTTGCCTCAGTTAAAACAGCCTGCTTTTTTGCTTTTTCAATATATCCTGTCAAAGACGGAATAAGCAGTGCTGCCAGTATTGCAAGAATAGATATACAACAATGAGTTCTACAAGTGTAAAGCCGTGTTTTTTATGAATTGTTTTTATGAAAACCACTCCCATTAAAAATATGTTAAAATGTGTACAGATGAAATTTTTTGATTCCAAAAACACAATAAAAATCTGATTATCCGCTAAAACACAGTATCTATCAGCATTTTCAAGAAAACAAACACATCAATTTACTACTTATTTACTACTAAAGAATGAGCCTTGATACGCAAGTTTTCTTAGATATGCAAAGATATGGTACAGCACATCCGTATTGAAACAACAAAAAATTGAATATTTCATAGACTATGGAACGCCTAAAATGACGTTCCTTTTCTATTTCCAGCCGTTCTTATTGGACGGCTATTTTATTACCTAACCTTAGAGGGCTTAGAAGTCGGTACACAGTACAAACTTGTAGGCTGGCAGATGTTGAAAGAAGAAAATGCAGAGCTTCTTATCGACGGAAAACGTGTGGAAAGTGATTATACATTTACCGCTGACAGCGAAACTATGAAAGTGGAAGTTGCCTTTACCTTTGACGCTACTTCTCTTGATGGCAAACAGCTTGTAACTTTTGAAGAATTGTACGATTTAAGCAATCCAGACGAGCCGAAGAAAGTTACCGAGCATAAAGACATTGAGGACGAGGGACAGACGATTACCTTTAAGGAAAAACCAGAAGTCCCAGAAGAACCAGAGAAACCCGAAACACCGCCGACACCAGAGAAGCCACACCGACCTAGCGACAGTCCCAAAACGGGCGATAACACAAACCTTTACGGACTGCTTGCACTTCTTTTAACTTCTGGTGCTGGGCTGGCAGGTATCTTCTTCTACAAACGCCGTAAAATGAAGAAATCATAAGGCGGTAACGGTATGAGGAAAGAAAAATCACGCTCTCCGCCGAAGCTGTCAAACGGCAGACTTCCGCTTATTCTGGCTTTCTTGATACCGTATCGGCTACGGGATTGACAAGCTCCACAACTGCATTGTACGGAAATTCCCTTAACGGTACTTCTGGCGGTACGGACACGGGGATAATTCCACCATGCAGACTGCACTTCAAATCATAGATACGCTTTTTAAGCTGGGTACTCGGTGTCCCGTCCTCATTCTGTAAGAACACATCACGCACCGCTGTAAATTTTAATTCTCCAAATGTTTTCTCTTTGTCAATAACAAACCCGTTTGATAATCTCATAAATTCTTCACTCCTTTACTTTTCTTCAACTGCTACAATATCATCAGCAACTAACACATAATCGGTATGTCCCATATCCCCGATTGCGTAACCTCTGCCGTATAACTTCGGATTGACAAGTTTTACTTTCTGTTCATACTTGAACTTCTTTTCGCCAGCCTGCACGGGAATTTCCACCACAACATTTTCGCCTTTTTGTACGTCAGAATAAAGGTTATAGCTTCGTCTGGCTAAGACCCTGCGGTTATTTTTATCTCTTTCAAAGACTGGCTCACTTTCGCCTGCAAATTCAAGAGTTCCAAAAGACTGTGCCATATCTGGCACGACATATTTCATTTCCATATTGTTTTACCTCGTTTCTTTCTATTTTTGATAAATTGATTGTGATTTCTTATTCTGGCGGTTTGGGAAGTACCAGCAATCCCACCGATAGTAAAGGGTAAAATCAATGCTTACGCACCCTTGACTATCCGTGTTCTTGCAGGTAAGTAGCAGACAAGACAAATGTTGTGAAAGAGCGTCCGTTATCTTCTGGTGCTTCTGATAAGAAAGCGACCCAGCCTGCACAGCCAGTACATAGGCAGAATGTAGAAAAAGTAGTATCGCAGGAAACACGCCAGAATTACAAAGCAGAGCGTACTACAAAGAAACAGACCTTTGAACAATCAAAGCGTACAACGGAACATACCGAAAAGAACCGTAACCTTGTAACGAAGAAAGGACAGAAGAAAAAATGAAACTGAAACATATCGCTCTTATTGGCAGTCTGTTTCCTATCCTCTTTTCCATAGTCCTTTTCTTTGGTGTCCTCATTAGTGCGGACAGCGACGACGAGAACAGCAACTTTTCTTCTGGCATTACGGGTATGAATTTATCCGCAGAAGTCTTGAAACATCAGCCTATGGTGGAAAAATACGCCAGAGAAAACGGTATCTCCGAGTATGTCAACGTGCTACTGGCTATCATTCAAGTAGAAAGTGGCGGTACGGCAGAAGATGTTATGCAGAGTTCAGAAAGTCTTGGTTTACCGCCCAACTCTTTAGATACGGAAAGCTCAATCAAGCAGGGGTGTAAGTATTTTGCGTCCCTGCTTTCTTCCTGTAAAAATCAAGGTATCGACGATTTGAATGTAGCGATACAGTCCTATAACTATGGCGGTGGTTATGTGGGATATGTGGCAGGAAAAGGAAAGAAACACACCTTTAACCTTGCAGAGAGCTTCGCCCGTGAGAAATCGGGTGGAAAGAAAGTAACCTACACCAACCCGATAGCCGTTGCGAAGAACGGGGGTTGGCGGTATCAGTATGGCAATCAATTTTACGTCGAATTAGTCAATCAGTATTTAACTGTTCCGCAGGTATCGGGAGAGCTGGCACAAAAGGTCATGAATGAAGCGTTAAAATATCAAGGCTGGAAATATGTGTATGGCGGTAGCAATCCCAACACTTCTTTTGACTGTTCGGGACTGACGCAATGGTGCTATGGAAAAGCTGGTATCTCCTTACCGAGAACCGCACAAGCACAGTATGACGCAACCCAACATCTTCCACTTTCGCAGGCAAAGGCTGGGGACTTGGTATTTTTCCATTCTACCTATAACGCTGGAAGTTATGTAACACACGTCGGTATTCTTGTTTCGCCGACACAGATGTACCACGCAGGCGACCCGATAGGATATGCAGACCTAAGTAGTAGTTACTGGCAACAGCACTTAATCGGTGCAGGACGAGTAAAACAATAGAAAGTGAGGATTTCATCATGTTTAGAAAGAATAAGAAACAGACAGAAACTATCAAAGAACCCAAAGAAAAAAAGGTGCGTACTTTCAAGGTAGGCACACATAAAAAATCCGTGATTGCATTGTGGGTGGTGCTTATCGCAAGCGTGAGCTTTGGGGCGTATAAGAATTTTACGGCTATCGACCAGCACACGACCCATGACCCGTACATATCAAAATGTTGTTTGCGTCCGTTCTACGACAAATATGGTAATGTCTGCATAGTCGTAGACATGGAATTAAAAGGACGTATCAGAGAAGCACTTATCAAAATGATTTTGGACTTTGATATTCCTTTAGAAACCGAAGAATAACAAGCAGTAACCGCAGAGCATGATTTGTTCAATCCCCTCTTTCCTGCTCTGCCCCTGCTTTTACATGAAAGCAACACGCTTTCGCCACAGCTCTTTGACAACTGAATAAAGCAGACAGATACGTTTGTGAGATAGCGAGCCACGGGGACTGTACGCCACGACCTTTTCAAAAGAAAGCGAGCGACCCACGCAGTGATCCGAGAGCGACTGTTGGAAAAGTCGTTTTGCCACGACCTATCCTCACAGAATAATGATACGTCCGCATGGTGCGGTTCTGCCCACAAGAATGGGAATAGTTGAGATACTAACGGAGCTTTCCAAAGCCGTCTGCCTGCTTGTAAAAAATGACACACAGTAAAGGGGGTGCATAGATTATGAACAATACTGATGTGCCTATCTGGGAAAAATATACGCTGACGATTGAAGAAGCGTCCAAATACTTCCGCATTGGCGAAAAGAAATTGCGTAAATTAGCCGAAGAAAATATTGACGCTGGCTGGGTTATCGTGAACGGTAACCGTATTCAGATTAAGCGAAAACAATTTGAAAAAATCATAGATACATTGGACGAAATCTAATGTCATTGAGCCGTAGATATGGTATAATAAATATAGTGTATCACGGCTCATTCCATGACGGAAAGGAGCTTTACACTATGTCTAATGTAAAACGAAAAGACGGTAAAAATCGCAATTTGCGTAATGGAGAGAGCCAGCGAAAAGACGGAAGATACGTTTATAAATATACCGATATATACGGAAAGCCACAATTTGTCTATTCTTGGAAACTTGTACCGACAGACAAGACACCTGCTGGAAAGCGTGATGATATATCGTTGAGGGAAAAAGAAGCACAGATAAAAAAAGACCTTAACGACGGTATCGACACAGTCGGCGGTAAAATGACAGTCTGCCAGCTCTACGACAAGAAGAACAGCCAAAGAAAGAACATCAAAAGGGCTACTGAAAAAGGACGACAGTATCTTATGAACGCTCTGAAAAACGACCCGTTGGGTATGAGGGCGATTGATACTGTGAAGCAATCGGACGCTAAAGAATGGGCTATCAGAATGAGTGAAAAAGGATATGCCTATAAAACGATTGATAACTATAAGCGTTCCTTGAAAGCGTCATTTTACATGGCGATACAAGACGACTGTATCAGAAAGAACCCGTTTGAATTTAAGCTAAGTGATGTTCTGGAAGATGATACGGAGCAGAAAGTTATCCTTACACCAGAGCAGGAAGAACGCCTGCTTGCCTTTATGGAAAAGGACAAGATTTACAGCAAGTATTATGATGAGGTTGTGCTTCTGCTGGAAACGGGACTTCGTATTTCTGAATTTTGCGGACTGACGACGCATATTGATATGCAGAACAGAATACTCAATATAGACCACCAGCTATTGAAAGATAGCGAAATAGGCTACTATATTGAAACACCAAAGACCAAAAACGGAAAACGGGAACTTCCATTGACAGAACGGGCTTATCAAGCAATCCAAAGAATACTAAAGAGCAGAGGAAAAGCACAACCGCTGATTGTAGGTGGTTACAGCAATTTCCTATTCTTAAACCGTGAGGGCTTGCCTAAAGTTGCAGGAAACTATGAGGGTATGGTGCGAGGATTGATTAAGAAATATAACAAGTATCACACGGATAAGTTACCGAACATCACACCACATTCATTCAGGCATACTTATTGTACGAATATGGCAAATAGAGGAATGAACCCAAACACCCTGCAATATCTCATGGGACACGCTAACATAACCATGACACTTGGCTATTACGCACACGGTACATTTCAATCTGCAAAAGCGGAACTGGAAAGACTGGCTTGTTAATATCGGAGCTTATATTTACTACTCATTTACTACTTTTGGTTGCATTTTCATGCTGGTAAATGCCAGCTTATGCAAGGTATCTTCCAAAAAGAAAATACCGATAAAGCCCTAAAATACGGGATATATCGGCATTTACCAACTTATGAAAAGATAATCAGAAATTTAGTAAGTTTTTATAATGATATAATGCATTCTGATTGAAGAATGGTCAAGAAAAATATGGTAATCAGAATACAAGAAATAAGGTAATATATAGATATGAATCAAGTCATGGAAAGAGGGGGATGAAAGCAATGGTTGATTTGAAAATGCTGGAGGAAAAGACTCCGATCTTGAAGGAGATCTGTAGTGAAAAAGAGGTGTTCTGGAAAAATCCGGACAAAACAGCTTGTGGGGAAGCAATGGAACAGATCGAACTTGGTATGGAAGATGTAGAAGATGCGGAGCGCAGACTGGAGCGTTTTGCACCGTTCATTATGAAATGTTTCCCGGAAACAAAAGAGAGAAACGGAATCATCGAATCTGTTCTGACACCGGTTCCGAAGATGAAGGATTTGCTGAATGAGAAATACGACAGCAATCTGGAAGGGAACTTATTATTAAAGCAGGACAGCCATCTGGCGATCGCCGGTTCGATCAAGGCACGCGGCGGTATTTATGAGATTTTGAAACACACAGAAGAACTTGCAATAGAGCATGGAATTTTGAGTCTGGAAGACAATTATGAGAAACTGGCGAGTGAAGAATGCAGAGAGTTTTTCAAAAAGTATACCATTCAGGTGGGTTCCACCGGAAACCTTGGACTGAGTATCGGAATCATGAGTGCAGCAGTTGGCTATCAGGTGATCGTACACATGTCAGCAGATGCGAAACAGTGGAAAAAAGACTTACTCAGAAGCCACGGGGTAACAGTAAAGGAATATGAGTCAGATTATAGTGAAGCGGTGAAAAACGGACGTGCTTTATCTGATGCAGATCCGAACAGCTACTTTGTGGATGATGAAAATTCAAAAACACTCTTTCTTGGTTATGCAGTAGCGGCAAAACGTCTGCAAAAGCAGTTGGAAGAAAAGAATGTTGCAGTAGACGAAGAACATCCGCTCTTTGTATATATTCCCTGCGGAGTAGGCGGAGCACCGGGTGGTGTATGCTTTGGACTTAAGCTGCTGTTCGGAGATTATGTACACTGCTTTTTCATAGAACCGACACAGGCACCGTGTATGTTAGTCGGAATGGCAACCGGACTGAACCAGGAGATTTCCGTACAGGATATTGGGCTTACCGGACTTACCCATGCAGATGGGCTTGCCGTGGGACGTCCTTCTGGATTTGTAGGCAGAGTAATGAAGAATCTGCTTGGCGGCGAATTTACTATCCGCGATGGAAAATTATATGATTACATGAGAGACCTTCTCGGAACAGAGAACATTTTCCTTGAGCCAAGTGCTTGTGCTTCTTTTGAAGGACCAATACAGATTGAAAGGAATGAATCTGCACGCAAATATTTACAGGAGAATCATCTTGAAGAGAAAATGAAAAATGCGACACACATTGCATGGGCAACAGGCGGAAGTCTCGTGCCGGAAGCAATTCGTGAAGAATACAAAAACACGTATCTGGAGAAATAAAAAGATGCGGTCTTCCTCTGAAGTGGCAGAAGAAGACCGCGTTTCTTTATTCATTTCCCATATTATTCGAGAAGATATCAGCCACTTCGCTGATGATAATGTAAGCTGTCGAATCGAGGCTGTGCACGTCAACTCTTGAAAATGCCGTATACGAGAACCGTGACGTATTCTGTTTTATGACACTGCCTGGAACTGGCTGTTATACAGATGACTGTAGAAGCCGCCTTCTTTCAGCAGTTCTTCATGGGTTCCCTGCTCAATGATCTTACCGTCTTTCATGACGAGGATCAGGGAAGCGTTGCGGATCGTAGACAGACGGTGTGCAACGACAAAGCTTGTACGACCTTTCATCAGGTTATCAAATGCTTCTTGTACCTGCAGTTCGGTACGGGTATCGATACTTGAAGTCGCTTCGTCCAGGATCAGCATTGGCGGCAGACAGAGCATAACTCTTGTGATACACAGGAGCTGTTTCTGTCCCTGACTGATGCTGTCCTCATGCAGGACGGTATCAAGTCCCTGCGGAAGTCTGCGGATGAAATCCCAGCTTTTTGCTTCTTTTGCTGCCCGGATGATTTCTTCATCCGTGGCATCCGGTTTTCCGAAGCTGATATTTTCACGGACAGTACCGGATTTGATCCAGGTATCCTGAAGCACCATACCGAAGCTCTTTCTGAGTGAATGTCGGGAAATCTCATCGATCGGTTTACCGTCGATACAGATTTTTCCGGAATCCACGTCATAGAAGCGCATCAGGAGGTTGATAAATGTTGTTTTTCCGCATCCGGTAGGACCTACGATTGCAATACGCATACCAGGTTCAACCTGAAGGTTAAAGTCTTCAATCAGAGATTTACTCTTGTCATAGCTGAAATCTACGTGGTCGATATCCACATTTCCATCCACCTTTTCAAGTACTTCAGAAGAATCGTTTACTTCTTCTGGTTCTTCTAAGAGGTCAAAGATACGTGTTGCACATGCAAGGGCGTTCTGCATTTCCGTGATTACGGATGTAATGTCGTTGAATGGCTTCATGTACTGGTTCGCGTAAGAAAGCAGTACGGAAAGACCGCCGACAGTCAGGGCTCCAAGCGGGATCAGGAATGCACCTGCAAGCGCTACGGCAGCGTAAATAATGTTGTTTACGAAACGGGTGGACGGATTGGTAAGGCTGCTGTAAAATACGGCTTTCTGGCTGTATTCTTTGAGTTCTTTATTGATCTCATCAAAACGCTTTGAAGCCTTGTCCTCATATCCGAATGCCTTGACAACCTTCTGATTTCCGATCATTTCTTCGATCAGAGCAGTCTGTTTTCCACGGGTTTCACTCTGCTTTTTAAACATGGTAAAAGAGCGTGAGGAAATAAATTTTGCCACCAGGAAGCTGAGTGGTGTCAGAAGGATGACCATCAAAGTGATCCACACGTTCTTGGAAAACATGAAAATCAAGGTTACAACAACGGTCACAACGCCGGAAAATAACTGGGTAAATCCGAGCAGTAATCCGTCAGAAAGGATATCGGTATCGGCAATGATACGGCTCACAATATCGCCGGTACTGTGCTGATCCAGATAAGAAAGCGGAAGCTTCTGGATGTGGCGGATTGCCTGGGATCGGATATCCTGTACAATATGATAGGTCATGCGGTTATTGACGAGGTTCATGATCCAGATTGCGGCTGCAGCGATCACTACGAACAGAAGAATCTGCTTCAGATAGAGCCACATCTGGGTAAAGTTTACATTGTGCGCTGCTACGATCTCATCGATCGCATTACCGAAGAGAACCGGCACATAAAGCTGAAGAACCACTGATATTCCGGCAAGGATGATGCTGAGGATCAGGAGGATCCAGTATTTTCCGATATATTTAAAAAGCTTTTTCATTACACTGTCTTTTTTCATACCTACATCTCCCCTCTTTCATATTTTGCACGGTCTTCCGGGAACTGTGAGAAATAGATCTCACGATAAACTTCGCAGGATTTCATAAGTTCATCATGTGTACCGGATCCGGCGAGTTCTCCATTATCTAATACTAAAATCTTGTCTGCCTGGCGGATGCCTGCAACCCTCTGGGATACCAGGAAGGTTGTTGTCTCTCCTTCCAGTCCTGCGAGGGCTTTCCGAAGTGCTGCGTCAGTTGCAAAATCAAGTGCGCTTAAGCTGTCGTCGAGGATCAGGATTTCCGGCTTTTTCACAAGAGCGCGGGCAATGGTAAGACGTTGACGCTGTCCACCGGAAAGGTTCTTTCCGTTCTGCTCGAGCATGAAATCAAGTTGTCCGTCTTTTCCTTCTACGACTTCTTTTGCCTGTGCAACTTTCAGTGCATCCCAGATCTCGGAGTCAGATGCATTTTCATTGCCCCATTTCATGTTATCGCGGATGCTGCCTTTGAAAAGGACGGAGCGCTGCTGTACGATTCCGACCTTGTCGTGGATTTCCTGATTGGTAAGCTCTTTTACATTGCGTCCATTCAGTTTAACGGTTCCGCAGGTTACATCATAGAAACGGGAGATCAGGCTGACCAGAGTGGATTTTCCGCATCCGGTACCACCGATGATACCGACTGTCTGCCCTTTTTTTACAGAGAAACTGATATCAGAAAGGCTTGATGCACCGGCACCTGCATAGGTGAAGGATACCTTGTCGAATTCAACTTCATTTGCAGAAGGATCTGCCTTTGCAGAAGGGGTTTCCGGATAATGCATGGTAGTCCTGATATCCAGGACACCGGCTACACGGTCTGCACATGCCATCGCCTTGTTCAGTGTAATGATCAGGGAAGCCAGCTTGATCAGTTCGACGATCATCTGTGCCATGTAGTTGTAAAGCGCGACAACCTGTCCCTGATGCATGGTTCCGAGATTGACCTGGAGTCCTGCTCTTGCAATCAGGATGACAGTTGCAATGTTGATCAACACGTAGGTAAATGGATTTAACAGGGCGGAAATTCTTCCGACAAATTCATTTAACCTGGTCAGTTCGGTGTTGCTCTTTTCAAATTCATTTACCGATTCTTCTTCGCGGCAAAATGCGCGGATCACGCGGACACCTGTCAGATTCTCACGGGTAAGTCCTGTGACGCGGTCCAGGGCAGCCTGCACTTTTTTGAAAAGCGGGATGCTGACCAGCATAATGAAAATGACGCCGACAAATAAAAGAGGGATCGCCACAACGAATACTAGCGCACATTTAAAGTTGATCGTAAATGCCATGATCATCGAACCGATTACGATAAACGGACTTCTCAGAAGAAGACGAAGTCCCATGTTGATGCCGTTCTGGACCTGGTTGATATCATCGGTCATCCGTGTGATCAGGGTGTCCGTACCGATCGTATCAAGTTCGGTAAATGAAAAGCCCTGAATGTGGTCAAATACGGCCTGTCTTAAATTGGTTGCACAGCCGACACTCGCTCTTGCAGCAAAATACTGTGCGGTAAAACTGCAGCTAAGACCGACTGCAGCCATGAGGATCAGCACCAGGAACATCTTTACGATGTAGCCGTGGTCATTGTTTGCAATACCAATATCAATGATCTTGGCGACAACCACCGGAACCAAAAGATCAAATACGACTTCCAGCAGTTTGAATAATGGTGCAAGAATACTTTCTGTCTTGTATTCTTTCAGATAAACCCAAAGTTTCTTCAAACACACTCACTCCTGTTCTTTACTTCTTAGTTTTTTCTTGACCTACTCATTATAATGCGCTACCATCAATATGAATAATATTGTTTTTATGACAGCTTAATATAAAAAAAGTATAACAATGTGAGTGGCAAAAGGTATTTTGACCTATTTGATACCAGATTGCTACGTGCTTTGCACTCTCGCAATCCTCAAAAACATTCGTAATCCGCTCATTTTTCTTTGAAAAATGGCTACTTACTCATGTTTTTGTCGGGTTAAGAGGTCAAAAATCCTCTTGCAAGCAAGCTTGCATCGGCTTTCTGACCTTTTGACCCTGGTATCATCATATAACTAAACGGAGGGAAAAAAGAAAATGGAACTCAGACAGCTGGAATATTTCCGGGAAATCGCGAATACGGGAAGCATCAATGAAGCGGCGAGAAAGCTCAATATGTCACAGCCGCCCCTCAGCTATCAGATCAGGCAGTTGGAAAATGAACTGAACGTGCAGCTGTTTGAGCGTACCCATAAAGGGGTGATCCTGACGGCGGCAGGTAAGCTTTTGTATGACCGTGCGGCGAGCCTTCTGGATTATGCCAGATCGACAGAGCTTGAGGTGTCCCAAACGGGTAAAAAAAGGGTTCTGAGAATCGGGATCACGCCGACGACGGTCGGCACAGTCATGCCGTTTATCGCAGAATTTTCAAAGAAAAATCCCGACGTGAATTTTGAGGTTCACGACGGGATCACGTATACGTTATATGATTATCTTCAGGAAGGGATCATCGATATTTCGGTTGTCCGCACGCCGCTCCGGCTGGATGATGTGGAGTCCGCAGTTCTGCATTCGGAGCCGATGATCGCTGTCTCCAATCCGGAGATGCCTTCAGAAAGGAGAAAATCGCTCATTCTTGAAGATTTAGTCCACAGACCGTTAATTCTCTATCGGCGCTATGAAAAGCTGATTATGGATGCATTTCACGCGCAGAATCTGGTTCCGGAGGTGTTCTGCCTGTGTGATGATGCCAGGGGCGCTACCCTTTGGGTGAAGGAAGGGCTTGCCACGGCGATCTTTCCACAGTCCATGGAGCCGCTTTGCGAAGGGCTGACTTGTCAGGTGCTTGATGAACCGGATCTGGTGACGAAGATCCTTCTGATCTGGCAGAAGGGGCGGAAGCCGACGGCGGTAGTGCAGGATTTTATGGATGTCTGTCTGAAATAATTTAAACCGTATCAAAAATAATAATCCTTGGTTTATTTTTGATACGGTAAGTGAATTGTAAGACGGATTCTCCATGTTCTGGCAGGTGGAAGCGATAAACATCAGTATGATCGATTTGCGAATTGTTTTCCGATTATACTGCTTTTTCAAAGTCTGCCCCTATACCCATTTTCACTTCAAATGTCGTCCCGCTATGCTTATTTGTATAAACTTCAATCGTTCCGTCATGAACCCGCACAACTTCCCGCACCATCGCAAGGCCAAGCCCCACACCTCCGAGTTCCCGGCTTCTTGACTTATCTATCCGGAAGAACGGTTCGAAGATCTGCTCCCTGAATGCTTCATCAATTCCATTTCCTGTATCCGAAACCTTCAGAATAACTTTGTTCTTCTCCTTTATTGCCGATACCGTAACGGATCCATTTTCCCGATTATATTTAATCGCATTTTCCACAAGATTATATAGCATTCTGTAAATCAGAATATCACTTCCTGTCAAAAATAATTCTTCATCTGCCTTTGCTCCTGCTCCCTGTGACCTCTGTATCAGTTCAACCTTTTTTTCCTGTGCCAGAGGTTCCAGATCTGTCAGCACTTCCTCGATCAGACTATGGAGCTCAATTCTGTCATTTCGCGATACGGTCTGTAATTCGCTCATATCCAAAAGCGTTCTGACCAACTTGCTAAGACGTTCATTCTGCTCCGTTACCATCTGAATAGTCTCTCCTGCCACTGTTGTACTATCCGGATGTTCTGTTGTATGGTATAGATCCAGCTGTGCCTGGATTAAAGCCAGTGGAGTACGTAACTCATGTGCTGCATTTCCTGTAAACTGACGCTGTGTCTCAAATGATTCCGAAAGTCGCAAAAGCATCTTGTTATAAGAAGTACGAAGTCGGTCTAATTCTGCGATTCTATTCTCTTCAATCGTATAATCCGCCAGATTCTGTGCCTGAACCTTTTCTACTGTGTCTACCTCATATCCTGCCTGGTGCAGACTTTTCGCAATCATATCACATAATTTCTTCTCATCTTCAACAACTAATAATCTCAATTTATTTTTCTCCATTTTCTTAACAGGAATTTTACACCCTCTATTGTATAATGCAAACATCGAAAGGTCAATAAACGGACTTTGAACATTGAAAGGAGTATTTTAATGAAATCTGAAAAAGCAACACAGATTCTTTTACTTGCAGCCGGTCTGGTGTTTTTCCTTGTCGGGATCTTCCGCGGAGAAGCAGCGGTTGTACTTAGTAAGGCAATAAAATTATGTATGGAGTGTGTTGGAATTGGATAAGAAAATGAAATCAAACAAAAACTTTCTGGCCCGCTTCCGCGGATGGATTCAGGCAGCTGCTACACTGCTGACCAACATTCACATCCCGAATCTGTTTAAAGGGAAAATTTATCAGGGAAATGTAAAAACGATGTGCGTCCCAGGACTAAACTGTTACTCTTGTCCTGCCGCCACAGGTGCCTGTCCGATTGGAGCTTTTCAAGCCGTGGTCGGTTCTTCAAAATTCAAATTTACCTACTACATCACCGGATTTTTCATCCTGTTAGGTGTTCTGTTAGGACGGTTTATCTGTGGATTCCTCTGTCCGTTTGGATGGTTCCAGGATCTGCTGCATAAGATTCCGGGCAAGAAACTTTCCACCGCAAAACTGAAGCCTCTGCGGTATCTGAAATATGTGATTCTGGTCGTCTTTGTTATACTACTTCCGGCATTTGTAACCAATTCACTTGGTATGGGAGATCCTTTCTTCTGCAAATACATTTGCCCACAGGGCGTACTTGAAGGCGCAATTCCGCTGGCACTTGCCAACTCAGGAATCCGTGCCGCACTCGGACATTTATTTACATTTAAGTTCACAATTCTTGCGCTTTTTATCATCCTGAGCATCTTGTTTTACCGTCCATTTTGTAAATGGATCTGCCCGCTGGGTGCTATTTACTCACTGTTTAACAAGGTATCTTTTCTTAAGATTCAGGTTGATCATGAGAAATGTGTTGGCTGCCAGAAATGCAGCCGTGTCTGTAAGATGGATGTCAATGTAGTAGACACACCAAACCATCCGGAGTGTATCCGATGCGGAGAATGTATGAAAGCCTGTCCGACTGATGCAATCTGCTATCATTACGGATTTTCAAACAAAAAAAAGGCTGACAATAAATAAACTAAAACGAACAAAATAAAATTGAAAAGGAGATTTAAACTCATGAAAAACAAAACACTTAGAACAAACTCAATGAAATTAAAAAAGGTAATTGCTGCATCCCTTGCCATTTCTGTACTTTTTGCGTTTACAGGCTGCGGAAATTCCTCCTCAACAGACAATACAAACACAAAACAGGAATCTTCTTCCACAACAGAAACGGGCAGCGCAGACGAGCTGAACAAAAAACGGGATGACCTTTACCAGCAGGAAAACCAGCTTTTTGCTGATCACAAAGATGCATGGGACAAAGCCTTTGGTCTTATGAACAAGAACGCTGCCGGTGATGCCATGAGCGAAAACTATGCTGATTCCCTCGCAAGCACAGTGGAATCTAACAAAGACTCTTTCTCTGAAGAAGAATATGAAACTCTGTGCAAAGACATCGAGACAATCCGCGGAATTGAAGAAGAAATTGCCAAGCTTGAGAAAGAGATTGCTGCATCCGATTCCTCTGACAGCTCTTCCTCCAAATCAGACGAATCCACAGCTGTATTCAAAGGTTTCAAAGGAAAAGATCTGGATGGAAACGATGTAGATGACAGTCTTTTCGCTAAAAACAAAGTTACAGTTGTAAACTTCTGGTTCAGCGGATGCAAGCCATGTGTCGGAGAGCTCTCTAAGCTGAATGAATTAAATGAGAAACTCAAAGAAATGGGTGGCGAAGTTGTTGGTATCAACACGGATACTTTAGACAACAATGAAGCGGGAATTAAAGAGGCAAAAGAAATCCTGAAAGCTCAAGGCGCTTCCTACAAGAACCTGACTTTCGATTCTAATTCAACAGTTGGAAAATATGCTGGAAACATCATGGCATTCCCTACAACCGTTCTTGTAGATAAAGACGGAAATATCGTTGGGGAACCTTTCATGGGTGGCATTGACGATCAGTCAAACTACGATCAGCTGATGAAGCAGATCCAGTCCGTACTTGACCAGAAATAATTCATTTACTGAAGATGTATGCTAAATGAGGCTGACAAAGGTTGAGCACATTTGGGGCAGACCACCAGTGTTATCTCACCCGAAATCTTTTCAACGAAGATAAAAAATGGATTTTATGCAGTTTCTGCTTATCTCAGCTCCTGCATAAAATCCAGAATTTTTTTAATGTATTGTATTTAAAAACTCATAATCTGCTCTTCGTCAAGTCTTTTAAGAATTTCACATGCCAGCTTAACCGCATTATCAAAATCAGCATAAGCTGAAATTCCGTAATGTGTATGTGCATAGCGAACCGGAACTCCGATAACGATAACCGGAACCGCTTTTTCAGACAAATGTATAGCTGCACCATTTGTTGAACCGGCACTACGAACTGCATCCTGAACCGGAATACCAAGCTTTTCTGCCAGATCCAGTGCATATCTTTGATAATGCGGATTGGTGATCATACGGGCATCAATGTGACGCAGCATCGGTCCTCGCTTGATAGCTGTCTGAACCATATACGACTCAACGCAGGTATCATCTGCCGGGCATCCCTCAAAAACAATTGCGATATCCGGCTTAATTACCTGTGCTGTCACAGTGGCACCGCGTACACCAACTTCTTCCTGTGCTGCACAAGCGCCAACAATATCCACATTCAGCTCCTGACCAGCCAGGGTATGCATAGTCTTAAGAATTGCCGCACATCCCAGACGGCAGTCAAAGCTCTTGCCAACCATCAGATCTGTGGTTTCTGAATATGTAAATGTCACATCCGGCACTACGGGTTCACCGATACGAATGCCGAACTTTTCAACCGCCTCTTCTTTAGAAACAGCGCCAACATCTACCGTGATATCTTTCATATCCAGAGGTGCTTTACGCTCCTGCTCTGTCATGAAATGCGGAGGTTTGCTGGCAGTAAGCCCCGGAATATATTCTCCGAACCGGTTGCGAACCAAGACTTTATGAGCCGGAATATTGTGGTTAACCCAACCTCCGATCTGAATGATGCGGAGAGTTCCGTTCGGGCAGATAGCCTGCACCATAAACCCAACCTCATCACTATGTGCGTCAAGCTGAACAACCGGACGTTTGCCGTTATTTTCTTTACGGCGGATATACAGGTTGCGCATGCGATCTTCTGTAATTTCTCCGAGTCCTTCTGCGTAAGGACGAATCGCTGCAACCACTTCATCTTCGAAACCGGATGTACCGTTTGCATTTGAAATTGCTGCAATCATTTCCAGCGTTGTTTTTTTATCCATTCTGACACCTCTTTATGAAAGTTTTATTTTCTTGAATTCTTCCATGAAATCAACAATATAGTTTGCTGTGGTCTCAAGCATCTCCTTGCCCCACTCTTCTGTAGCGGTATTCGGATGATCCGGTCCGATCCAGCCGTTGTCTGTTACATGCGGAGTATTGCGAATAATATCAACGTTAACTCCCTTGAACTCAACAGAACAGAAACCGGTTGTCTTCAGATTTTCAGACAGGTGCTTAAACTGGAGTTCACCGCCTATCTCACTCTTATCAACTAAAGACGGATCAATTCCAAGAATCGCCGCTGTTTCCTCACCACCGCCGTGGCCGCCTTTCCACGCCGGGTTCATATCCCATGCCATCAGCCACCAGTTAAGCAAAGCCACCAGACAGCCCTTATCTTCGAATTCCATGCCAAGGCGTTCAATCATCTTGATGTTTCCGCCATGTCCGTTCAGGAAAACGAATTTTCTTGCGCCGTGACGATACAGACTCAGAAAAATCTGACGGCAAAATTGATAGAGTACCTCATTGTCAATATCAATTGTACCTGGATACGGAGCTAAATACTGGCAGGAACCATATGGAATGGTCGGAGCAATCAAAACATCACTCTTCTTCTCGATTTTTTCCAACAAATGCTCCGGAATCAGTGTATCGGTTCCAAGTGGCATGTGACGACCGTGACACTCAATACTGCCGATAGAAATAAGTACCATATCATTCTTTTCAAAATATTCCTGGGCTTTCGGCCAAGTCAAATTTGTAAGTCTCATAATTTCTCTCCTTCCTATAATAATTATTCTTCTCTGCTGAAAATCGGACTATTCGGAAACCAGACAGTCCGACAACCATCAATTACTGCGTTGCCTCCTGTTTTTCTTTAGGATTTATTTTTTTCTGACAATGCAGAATTCCCGAGCCACTCTTGATAAAACAAGTATAGTCTAGGCTAATAGGATTGTCAACAATTTCAATTTAATGTTAACAACGGAAATAATACTTTCGTTTTTGTTAACAATCCACTATAATTATAATAAGTTTTTTGCTAACGGACAAAAGACATCCGTGTAATCTTTTCTATTAATGAGTAAGGAAATGAAACATGCGAAAAATTGGCGGTATGTTCTACTATGAACCAAGCGTACCTATCGAAAACGGATACTTATTCTGAAAATTTTATGAGGTAAATATGCAGAAACAACGAAAAATATCAAATACTACTACATCAGAAATTGTTCTTGAATCTCTGCGGGAGCAGATCATCAATGGGATCCTTCAGCCTCAAGAAAAACTGGTAGAGGCTGAAATTGCCAAGAAATTCGGACTCAGCCGAGGTCCTGTGCGCGAAGCACTCCGACAGCTTGCCGTCGAAGGTTTAGTCGATTACTGTCCTAACAAAGGATGTACAGTCGCACTGCTTTCTCCACAAGACGCTTATGAAGTCTTTTTTCTGCGCGGCAGCCTTGAAAAACTGGCAATCCAAAAAAGTAACTGCCTCCTTAGTGACTATAGTCTCATGATAATGGAAGCCAGTATTGAAGAATTTCGAAAGGCTATTCTCGAAGGCAATACTATGAAGGCTGTTCGTGCAGATGAGACATTCCACCTGCAGATCATTCGTTCTGCCCAGCTTAACCGACTGACCAAAATGTGGGAGCTGCTGAGTCCACTGAATGGTGCCATGTTCCTCTCGGTTCAAAATGCTAATCGCTTTGGACAGTTAAGCGGAGATGCTGAAACGCTTCAGGATGCCAAATGCTTAGAACCAAACACACCGGATCAAAATACCTCTCATAACGGAAGCGCTGCAGTATGGACACACCAATGTCTGTTGGAGGCCATCCGGATTAACGATCTCCAGACAACCTGTGATCTTCTGGATCAGCATTATGAAGAAACCGGCAGACGTGTATACAGACTTTCACTCATGAAAGAACAGAGCTTTTGATCCGTTTCATTGATAATGGTTTGAGGGGCAAACTTGAGGGTTTGGTTTGAGGGGGTCATAATATGTTTCTTTTGTCTTTTGGATCGACTTCATCAGCAAGGATTTCTTTCATTTCATGTATAAGGATTATGCACAGTCCGTTTTTTCATAAAACTTATTCTGTTTTTCAACTTCTGTGATATAATGCTTTATTATAATAATTCCCATGGACAAAATGAGGTGAACCGAGTGAAAAAGAAAACACTTGTGCCTCTTATTATTTTTTTACTGGGCATATGCCTTGTTAGTTTGATTGTATACAAAACAGACGCTCCATGGAGTGATACTTATAAAGTGGTTTATCAATCAGATGGGCAAATAAATCGTCCTGTTTCTTATACATTTACAATAGGAGATGAAAACTGGAAATTTGAAGTAACTCCTAAAAGTGGATGGAGAAATGCCACATTATTGATAATCATCATCGGAATATTTCTTACAATAAGCCTTCTCCTGTCAGTTCTTACCAGAGTATGGTTAGTAGCAAAAGAACATAAGAAAAAGTTTCAGATACTGGCGCACACAGATTCTCTTACAAATATTTATAACCGCTATGGATTTGATGAATTTGCAGAAAAAATGATTCAAAAAAATCCAAAAGCACATTTTGTGGCTGCGCTCCTTGATATCGATGATTTCAAGTTTATTAATGATATCTATGGACATAATTACGGAGACAGGGCACTAAAGAATCTTGCAGACAGCATGAAGACTTTTTTCCCATCCGATGCATTACTTGGAAGAAATGGTGGTGACGAATTCTGCATTCTTTTACCAAATTGTACCTTTGCAGAAGCAGATATACAGCTGCAGAAATTCACCAAACTTCCTAAATCATTCTCATACCATGGTAAGGAACATGCATTTTATATTTCTCTAGGATATGCAGAATATCCAACATTTGCATCCAATCGTTCACAACTCATGCGCTGCGCAGATGCCGCTCTTTATGAAATAAAGCTTCATGGAAAAAATGGATGTATGGTCTACAGAGAAGGATTTCGGTCAGGTGCCCGCAAACAGCTTGGATTCGCATTCAAGGATATCGCGGAACATCTTCCAGGTGCATTCATCATATACAGAGCTGACAAAGAAGATGATGAACTATTTTTTGCAAATGATGAATTTCTTCATATGTCAGGATATAAAGATATAGATGAACTGTTCAGACTTACTAAGAAAAGTTTTCGCAACTTGATCCGGGAAGATGAACAGCAACAGATAGAATCAAGTATCTGGGAACAGATTGACAGTGGTAATGAAAATGACTATATTCACTTCCATCTTCGAAAAGCTGACGGAACTTATTTTTCTGTGCTTGATCATGGAAGAATTGTAGAGAACTCGCAATACGGAAAGGTATTTTACGTATTGTTCATGGATTGGAAAGATATGCATATTCGTTACAATGATAAATTCGCAAGATAATAAAATATTGCAAAAAAAGAGAGCGTATGATCTATTTTCATATTAATACTTGGTTTGAAAACTGATGGAAGAATAACACGATACTGCGATAGAATAAGGAAAACGGTTAAACTAACTATTGCTGAGTGAGCAACAGCAAAAGTAAGCATGACTGGAAAGTGCTTGTGATCTTAGGGATTAAGAGAGGATACAGATTATGGAAGATTCTTACGTATTACAACTGTTGAAACCAAAGTTTAAAGATTTTCATTTGTGTTTCTGCGGATTTGCAGAATGCAAGCCATTACATAGCTACGGGCCAGCCGCAAGACCCAATTATATTTTGCATTATGTAATGAAGGGCAAAGGTATCTATCAGGTAGGTGAAACGAAGTATCCGCTGAAAGAAGGACAGGCTTTTCTGATTGAACCAGAAAGCCTTACCTTTTATCAGGCAGATAAAACGGACCCATGGTCTTACCTTTGGGTAGGATTTGGTGGTACGGAGGCACAGAGATTTGTCGGAGATCTCGGACTGAACAGTCGTCAGCTTACATGCGAGTGTGAATATGGAGAAGAACTGAAAGAAATTGTATTTGAAATGCTTCATCATACGTGTTCAACTGCAGAAAATCTTTATTATCTCCAGGGAAAGCTCTATCAGTTTTTCTCAGTACTGGCTCGTGGGATTGAAATTCAGCAATATTCGAATGATACAAAAGAAAGCATACATGTGCAGGAAGCAATTGCCTATATAAAGAATTACTATTCACAGAAAATCACAGTGGAAGATATAGCAAATTATTTGGCACTAAATCGAAGCTATTTATATACAATATTTATGAACAGTCTTGGAATCTCTCCGAAAGAATTTTTGACGGAATTTCGAATTTCCAGAGGAAAGGAGCAGCTCGCACTTACAGATCTATCTGTGGAGGAAATCGCAGTTTCTTGTGGTTATCGCAATTCACTTGCTTTCGGCAAAGTATTTAAACAGAAAATGGGAATGACGCCGACCCAATATCGTAATGATAACAGAAAGGCTGCCCGAGAACGATTGATCAGTGCACAAAACGAACTGAAAGAATACAAGAAACATAAAAAAATTTATGTAGGAGAAGTCGAAAAAGAATAGACGAAATGTTGAAAAAGACATCCGATACCTAACATTTGAGATATAATACTTAACAAAAAGGTATAACGGATGTCTTTTTTTGTACGCTATACTAGTATCAGCAGATATAAGGAACAAGTGCACAGGTTTCTTCACTCAGATAACAAATAAACAAAAGAGTATTAGAGGAGGAGAATCATGGAAAATCAAAAAGAAACTCAGAAAAATCCGCAATATAAATATGCGTCTACAAGAGAAAAATTATGTTTTGGAATTGGAGCAATCGGCAAAGATGCGATTTGCAATTTAGTAGGAGCATTTTTAATGCTTTATTTTACAGATACTTTGTATCTGGCACCGGCATTTGTCGGCGTACTGTTTTTGGTAGCAAGAATATGGGATGCGATCAATGACCCGATGATGGGAATGATCGTTGACAATACACATACACGTTTTGGTAAATTCAGAATCTGGCTTGTAATCGGAACATTGGTAAATTCAGTTGTATTTGTTTTGTTATTCCACAGTTTTAACCTGTCAGGAACAGCATTGTACGTATATGTATCCGTTATGTATATCTTATATGGAATGACTTATACGATCATGGATGTACCTTACTGGTCATGGCTTCCGAACTTGACAAATGATCCGCACGAACGCGAGAAAGTATCCGTGATTCCAAGATTTTTCGCAAGTCTTGCAGGATTTTCAGTAGCAACATTTGGGCTTTATATTATCAATTACCTGAATAAAGCAGCAGGCGAGAGCAATCTCTACGCAGAAAAAGGATATACACTTTTTGCAATTATTATCGCAGTTATTTTCATCGTTACAATCGGAATTACTGTATTTAATGTAAAAGAGGAATCAACAGTAGGTATATCAGCAGAAAAGACAAGTCTGAAACAGGCATTTCATGTAATTGTAAAAAATGATCAGTTGCTTGCATTTATCGGATTACTTTTGACATTTAACCTTTGTACACAGATTGCAAAAAGCTTTGCTGTGTATTATTTCAAATGTGTATGCCACGATGAATATCTGTATTCTATCTTTGGATTTGCAATTATTGCTGAGATGGCAGGACTTTTATGCTTCCCAAAAATCGCAGCAAAAATTAGCCGTGAAAAGGTATACGCATTTGCATGTGGACTTCCAATTGCTGGATTTGTACTGCTCGGTGCAGCAGGATATGTAGCACCACAGAGTAATGTATTAGTTGTTGTATGTTGTGCACTGCTTTTCTTCGGATCAGGTCTTTCACTTGGAGTAACAACATGCTGTATGGCAGACGTTATCGACTATGGAGAAGTAAAATTTGGTGTACGAAATGAAAGCGTAACATGCTCTGCACAGACATTTCTTATGAAGGCAGCTACGGCAGTAGCAGGTGGATTAACAGGAATTGGTCTTCAGATTGTAGGATACAACGCAAAAGCGGTAACTCAGAGCGCAGCGACCGTAATGGGTATTCGCGTGTTAATGCTTGTGATTCCAATCATTCTTGCATGTGCAAGCTTTGGTATTTACAAAAAATACTACACTTTAAAAGGTGAGAAGATGGAAGAAATCACAAGAAAAGTAAATGAAATGCATGCGAAAAAGCAGACAGCTTAAGAGACAACAATTCAATTGTAAAAGAGGTAGTATATGAGACAGATTATTTTTCACGAGGAAACAAAAACTTTCCATTTATACAATGAAAAAATCAGTTATATCTTATGTGTATTAGAAAATGGACATCTGGGACAATTATATTTTGGAAAACGACTTCATGATAAAGCAGATTTTTCTTATCTGGTTGAGAAATGTGAACGCCCAATGACATCGTATATATATGAGTGGGATCGTACTTTTTCATTGGAACATATCCGACAGGAATATCCGGTTTACGGTACGACAGATTACAGACATCCGGCAATTGAATTGTTGCAGGAAAACGGCAGCAGGATTAGTGAGTTCCAATATGACAGTTATGAGATCATTGATGGAAAACCAAAGCTTCCCGGATTGCCGGCAACATATACGGAGTCCGAAGGGGAAGCACAGACATTGCGCATCTTTCTGAAAGATGCTCTGACTGGTGCAAAACTGGCACTTTTATATACGATTTTTGATGAATATAGTGCAATTGCAAGAAGTGCTTATATTGAAAATGCTGGTGAGAAAAATCTGCATGTATTAAATATGATGAGCTTAAGCCTGGATCTTCCGGATAAGGATTATGAATGGATGCAGTTGTCCGGTGCGTGGTCCAGAGAGCGCTATATTAAGAATCGAACATTGGAGCAAGGCATAACAGCTATCGACAGCATGCGCGGAAATTCTTCTCACGAACATAATCCGTTCCTTGCTTTAAAACGTCACAACACAGATGAGAATGCAGGAGAAGCAATTGGAATAAGCCTTGTATATAGTGGAAATTTCCGTATGCAGGCAGAGGTAGATACACATAATGTGACACGAATTACAGCCGGGATCAATCCAGAAGGATTCGATTGGAAATTAGAACCGGGAGAAAGCTTTCAGACACCGGAAGCAGTTCTGGTTTACAGTGAAAATGGATTAAATGGCATGAGTCAGACATTCCAGAAGCTGTATGCAAAGAGACTCGCAAGAGGGTATTGGCGCGATAAGGCAAGACCGATTTTAAATAACAACTGGGAAGCAACTTATTTTGACTTTACAGAAGATCGCCTTGTAGAGATTGCCGGGAAAGCAAAAGAATGTGGAGTAGAACTGTTTGTCTTAGATGACGGATGGTTTGGTGCGAGAAGAAATGACAGAGCCGGTCTTGGCGACTGGGTGGCAAATGAAGAGCTTCTGCCAAATGGCATCAAAGGTCTGTCAGAAAGAATTGAAGCACTTGGATTAAAATTCGGCCTTTGGTTTGAGCCGGAGATGGTAAATAAAGACTCTGATCTTTATCGAGCACATCCAGACTGGATTTTACAGACACCTGGAAGAAATACATCACACGGCAGATATCAGTATGTACTCGATTTCGCAAGAAAAGAAGTAGTAGATTATATTTATGGTATGATGACAAAGTTATTATCGGAATCGAAAATCTCATATATTAAATGGGATATGAACCGAAGCATTACGGAATGCTATAGTAACAAACTTCCTTCAGACAGACAGGGAGAAGTGTTCCATCGTTATATTTTGGGTGTATATGATCTGTACGAGCGGTTGACAAATGAGTTTCCAGAAGTATTATTTGAATCCTGCGCCAGCGGTGGCGGAAGATTTGATCCGGGAATGCTGTATTATGCACCGCAGGGATGGACAAGCGATGATTCGGATGCAATTGAGCGTCTGAAGATTCAGTACGGAACTTCTATGTGTTATCCGCTCAGCAGTATGGGAAGCCATGTGTCTGTTGTCCCGAATCACCAGGTATTTCGCAATACTCCATTACATACAAGAGCGAATGTAGCATACTTTGGAACTTTTGGATATGAACTGGATCTTAACAAATTGACAGAAGAAGAGATCAAAGAAGTAAAAGAACAAATCGCATTTATGAAAGAATACAGAGAAGTGTTACAGTTTGGAACATTTTATCGTCTGAAAAGTCCATTTGAAGGAAATGAGACGGTATGGATGGTGACAAATGAAGACCGCACGCTTGCAATCGTAGGCTACTATCGTGTTTTAAATGGAGTGAATCAGCCGTATAGCCGTGTTAGATTACAGGGATTGGACCCGGATATGGTTTATGAAAATGTATGGAATCATACAGAAAATTACGGAGATGAATTGATGAATTATGGATTGATCACATCTGATGTGACAGCTGGTGAAGTGCCAGGAAATGTGACTCCTTGTACCGATTTTGAATCCAGAATCTATATGCTGAAAGGCAAAAAAGTTCAGGAGGGAAGATAGGTCATGACAAAGACAAAAAGAACTGGCGGAATGGTACTGGGAATATTGTTTATTGGATTATGTGTATCTTTCTTACGACTTTCACAATTTGGCGTGGATCCATTCAGTGCAATGAATCTCGGAATCAGCGGATTTATCGGATGGAGCTTTGGAACGTGGCAGTTGCTTGTCAATGCGATCATTCTTGTAGTTGTATTCTTTCAGGCAAGATCCTGCATTGGTGCGGGAACCATTATCAATATGGTATTTGTCGGATATATTGCAGATTTTATCTGTTATGTAGCAAATGATGTAGTGCAGATTCAGATGAATCTGCCACTGCGTATCCTTGCACTGCTGATTGCTCAGCTGATGGCATCCATGGGAGTGGCATTATATATGGTCGCAGATATGGGAATCGCTCCATATGACAGTGTCGCAATTATAATCGAGAAACTGACACATCAAAAAATCCCATTCCATAAAGCAAGGATTCTTTCAGATGTTGTTGTCGTGATTATCGGAATCATATTTGCCACTGCATCTGGGGCGGGAATCTGGTCGGTAGTAGGGATTGGTACAATTATAAATGCCTGCTTCAACGGTCCATTAATTCAATTTTTTAAAACAAAACTGGAGAGATTTTACTTGTAAAATCTAAGGATTACAATTCTCCAATTCTTGCAAGGCTCATATCCAGAACGGATACGGGCCTTTCTTTTTCACCAGTAGCTTCATCCAAACCTTCATATTGAATAATGAATCCTTCTCAAACGAAAATTCCAAGCGCTCGAACATTTCCTTATCATCACCGTAAGTGTAAACGCTGTCATATATCATCCATTTTCGATTTGATCCGGTTATCATTCGCGGTGTATTCGACATGAGGATAGTTTCTTCTGGAAATTGGGTTGGAATCGTTCCATAAAGTAAGCGTCCGTTTTTGTTATAAATGCTATCATTCATTTAGCATCGCATCCTGACGAATTACAGGCCGTAAAAGAAGAACATGCTTCTTATCGAAATTAAAAGCAAAACAAGTAATTTATTTGAAAATAATTTTTCAAATACGGACATAACCGGTGGATGGACCTGCACCGACCTTTGCGATATACCCACTTTTAACTAAATCCGTCAGTGTTCTTTCAACGGTAACCTTACTTATGTCAGGGCATAGTTCCATAATTTCCTTCTTCGTTATCTTACCGACCTTATTATCAATCACCGCCTTAATTCTATCCGGCTTGGAAAGATTATGATACTTCAAATGTTCTACACGGTTTTCAAATTCATTGTATGCTTTTAGCATAATACCTAAATAATACTTAACAAAAGGCTCATAACTGTTTTTATCCTCATGCCAACCGACAGAACTTGCTTGAAGAGCTTCATAATATGTTTCTTTCGTTTTTTCAATCAGCATTTCCATGCTGACATACTTTCCAACGATATATCCAGCTTTATAGAACAACAATAAAGTCAACAGACGGCTCATTCTACCATTTCCATCATTGAAGGGATGAATACACAGAAAATCCAGAATGAACATGGGGATTAAAATCAGTTTATCAATGAGATTTGCTTCCCATGCTTCAAGAAAATGAGCGCAAAGTTCGTCTATTGCTTCTGCAGCCTGAAAAGCTGGAACTGGAATAAAACGAGCTTTCTGGTGTCCCTCGGCATCGGTTTCTGCAATTACATTGTCTGAATTCTTATAGGTACCACCGATGTTTCCTTGGGAATAAGAATATAAATCACGATGTAACTGTAAAATAATGTTTGGTCTTGGAGTGATATATTCATAACTTTCGTGAATCGTAGCCAGCACTTCACGGTAGCCGGCAATTTCCTGTTCAGACCGATTACGTGGCTCTGCTTTCTGACTTACCAGTTCTTCCAAACGTTTATCACTTGTAAATATACCTTCAATTCGGTTAGATGCTCCCGTACTTTGAATTAAAGCAACTTCCAGAAGTGTTTTCAGTTCATCTATGTTTGCTTCCAGAAATAATTCCTGTTTACCTTTATGCTCATGAATACTGCCAACCATCTGAACAATTTCAGGTGTCAGCAACTTCGCAGGATTTGTAATATAATCAAAATTTTTCATTGAAATCTCCTTCATTTTGAATTTATCTCCATCATTTTAATGCTAAATGATGGAGATTTCAATAGATTTGATGGAGATAAATTCTCCATATGCACAATAAATATACTCATTTGGATATAGAATTTATTACTTCATCGTCTTTGCCAGCGAATTGAGCAACGCCCGCATCTCTGGATTTGCCAATACTTTTGCCAGAAGTTCCGAATCAACTTCATCAGCAACAGAAGTATTATTATTTTCCTGCTGCTTCCTAAGATTTCCTGTAACTCTTGAACTGTATAACATCTTTTTCTGACATTTCTTTATTCTCTTTTCTTTGAAATATGAAAGAAAAATTATCCCTTCATATAACGAAACGCTCAGAGCATGTTTTACAGTGGTCAAAAGCAAATTTTTTGAAATTTCTGCATTTTTCTTGAAATTCAGTAAAGAATCGGGTTGCCTTTACATAGTTTCCACTTTCGAAAAATGAAAAAACTTCCATTTTTGAAAGTGGGTGACTATATAAAAACAATCACGAGAGCAAAATATCTTGATAGAATCATTGAACTGAGTCTTCTTGCGAGTTTTTTTAATACCACTCGTAAGAAACTCGTAACATTAGATTTTTCAGTAAAGAAAAAGAGCATATGGAATTGAATCCATACACTCTATGATTACTGGAACTTTATTTCATTTTTAATTCAACAAACTTTTGTTTATCTCGTTCTTAAGTTCATCTTTATTCTCGTATGTTCTCACTATCGGAATCGTACTCTGTCTGTTCTACATAATCTGCGGAACAGTCTCGTTTGTACGGATAAAAAAATAAACTGAGCCACGGCTGTTCCAATATGAAATCAGCCGTGGCCTTATTTATATCATTTCACTCTTTTTTGAAATAGAACAACACCACAGCAACAACTCAAATCGACTTAAAATTCCAGACTATTCGCATTCAGCAAGAAATACTTCATTCCCATGATGACAAAACCTTCATCATTTCTCCAAGGCTTTTTGCTGCCATTTACAATGACGATCTTCTTGAAAGAGTCCGGGATATTACGCAGAGAATTGAACTCCTGCGTCTGTTTTTCTTCCGAAGTCATGTCATATGCAACCTGGATATAGTATCTCTGGTTTCCTTGATTCACCACAAAGTCAACCTCCAACTGCTTGCGAACACGTTTGCCCTCTTTATCCTTATCGAAGATATCCACGACACCCACATCAACATTGTAGCCACGGATCAGCAGCTCGTTATAAACAATGTTCTCCATGATATGAGTAGGCTCCTGCTGTCTGAAATTCAGACGTGCATTTCTCAGTCCCAGATCAGTAAAGTAGTATTTCAGATTTGCACCGATATACTTTCTGCCCTTAATATCGTATCGGCTTGCCTGGGAAATCAAAAAGGCATCTGTCAAATGGTCGATATGCTTGGAGATGGTTTTATTAGCATAAGTCATCTGGCGCTCACTGGCAAAGGTATTGGCAATCTTTGAAGGGTTGGTCGGTGCGCCGATTGCAGATGCAAGCACATCAATCAGAATCCCAATCTCATCCACGTTCTGAATCTTATTTCTTTCAATAACATCCTTCAGATAGACATTTGCAAAGATGTTCTTCAGATAGTCCGCTTTCTGTCGTTCGCTCTGGAAACTTACGATCTGCGGCAATCCTCCGTAGATCATGTAGTCATCCCAGGCATCATCATAATCGCCGTCATAGACAGAATAAAACTCTGCAACCTAATAGTGCAATAATTGATGATTCAATTCCAAATTCTCCACCAGTGAAAACAAAGTCTTTTGAATCAAGTACATATGTCATAACCGAATATTCATCTGCCTTTTCGCTTATTGATAAACCGCCGCCAATAATTAAAATATTCCAAAGTGAATGGACAATTCCGCTGTTCCAAACAGAACCACTTTCAATAGCAACCATTGAGAACATTATTCCCACCATTGTTCCAGCAATAAGAACCAACAGGCTACTTATAATGGAAAAATCCATTTCTATAATATGTACTAATCCAAATAAAACTGATGGAATTAATACAGCTACTTTAATATTCCATTTCTCTTTTAACAGATTTAGAATAACTCCTCGAAAAACCATTTCTTCAACAAAACCAGCGGCTATGCCTGTAAAAACAATACCAGCACTCAGTGTTGAAAAAATCTGATTACTATTCATTCCAGAAAAAACGTACTTTCCAGAAAAGAAAAAAAGATAAACCGCTTTTACTGTCACAGGTAATAATACACCTACAATAATCCATTTAGCTTTAATTGAAAATTTTGGCATTCCCAAATTTTCTATTTTTATTTTAAGTAGTCTTTTTGAAAATAATTCACTTAAAACAAATGCTAATCCAACATATATAATTCCTGCTATAATATTGCATATACCTTCTGGAATTTTAACCAAAACAAACAAACTTGCCACTAACTGAGCTAATATTTGAGCTACTATCAATACAATGATGGCTCCCAAAGCCCCTCCTATCGTCTTTCTTGTACTCATAAAATGTTCTCCTTTACCTTCATTATTGCAAAAATTTACTACCAACTTAACAAATTCCGATTGAGATTTCACCTGTTTTAAGAGATTTAATAACTGTTATATTTTGTTATTAAATTCTCTGTAAACCCTTGAAAACACTGGATTTGTCGCAGGTGAGCTTTCCCTTATTGTTTCCCTTGTGTTATATCGTCCCGCCAGTGTTTACAAACTCTGATAAGGGAAAATACAAGGGCAAGAAAATCATATAAAACAGTATAACACAAAATAAAAGTGACATGGTGAACTGATTGAAATGCTTCTGATTTTTGTAACTGATGATTTATTGATCGATAAGGAGATAAGATACGATGAGAACAATATTTGCAGAATATAATCCACAATGCAACAGTATTGATGTTTATACCAGTGCCGGCTATATGCTTCGCATTGACTGCTGGGAAGCTGAGAAGGACTTAAAAACCACGCCTGGATCAGACTGTGCATTAAATACACTTGCTATTGACGAACCACTGGAATATGCAAGATTATATCTTGATGGAAATATGCAAATGTGGGTAGATGCAGAAGATTCTTTGGAGAGAATTGTAAACCACAAGTAGCCTGTATGCTTTATTTTACATACAGGCTACTTAATCAAAATCACCATAATTGATCAAGCAAGTTTTTTTAATATACCTCGGAGTCATTTTCGTTCGATCTTTCATCGCTAATAAAATTTCTCTGAAGTGATAGCAGATAACAGATTGGCAGGTTTTTCTAAAAAATAATCTGCTTTTATGTGCTTATTATGACTGCCCCATACTGCTAAAGCAAAATCAATTCCCGCATTTTCCGCACATTTACTGTCATATTTGCTATCTCCGATATAAAGTACTTTCCTATGGTCTGTTTTTGATAATTCCACATATTTCAAAATCGGTGCGGCATTGGGTTTATGTTCCTGTGTATCGTCTGCACATATGATTGTTTTGAAATAATGACTGATACCAAACGGACAAAAATCATGTGTAAATTCTTCCCTTGTCTTTGATGTGACAATCCCCATTTCATAATCCAGACTTAGAAGATTTTTCAATAATTCAACGATTCCGTCAAATACTTTAATGTTATTTGTATAGTTACGCATATTTTTATCCCATAATTCTATCGCATAGGAAGTGTCTTTTATCGCAAGTTTTTTCAAAGCATCTGTTCCTGTAATCCCTAACGCAAATCTTAGTTCAGAACATGTTATCTCTCTCCCGGACAATCCCTTTATAGTTTCCTGTAAAGAATGTAATACAGCATATTCCGTATCAATCAGAGTGCCGTCAATGTCAAAAACGATATGCTTATACTTCATGCTGCCACCTTTCCCTGTCTGTATCAAAATAACGTATCACCCTGCATGGATTTCCTACTGCAACACAATTAGGCGGGATAGGGCGGGTAACTACACTTCCAGCCCCTATCACGCTGTTTTTTCCTATAGTGACTCCGGGCAGAAGAATACAGCCGCCGCCAATCCAGACATTACTTTCTATTTCTATCGGACGTGCATAGGTTCTAAAAAATGTTGTCTGACGTTCCCTCCAATCCGGCACAAACCTTTCCTGTGGTAAGACAGGGTGTGAAGATGTATAAATCTGCACATTTGACGCAATCAATACCCTGTCGCCAATTCGGATAGTTTTGTTATCCACAAAGGTACAATTCATATTGACGATCACATCATTTCCCAAAAAAATATTTTTTCCATAGTCGCAATGAAAAGGCGTGTCGATTGCCACATTTTCCCCTATTCCGCCCAACAGCTCCCGAAGAATGGAAGTGCGTTTTTCTGTATCTCTATAATCAGAAAAATAATATTTCCGTGTTAATTCCCTTGTGCGGGCAATCTGCTTTAACGTATCGCTGTCCGCTGTTTCCAAAAAATCACTGGATTCGTAATACACAATATCCCCCCTTAACGAAAACTGTTTTCCATAACGCCCGGAAGCAGGGCATAGATAGAACAGCCAATCTGATCCTCAAACCGTTCTTTAATCTCTAAAATCTTTTTCCATCTGTCTATTGTCGCTGGGTGAACGCCGTATCGCATTGTCACGTCTACAAATCTCTTTTCCAAAAGACAGAACCCCGAAGGCATAGCCAATGCGTCACATAACTGTACAAGACGGTCATAATCATCATATACCGCATTTGCAACAAATTCTTTCATAAACAGGTAATCCTCATCACTGACATCAAACTCTCCGATAGATGTGGCAATATCCTGTATCATAAATGCGTGGGATATACATATTTGTGCGGCTTTTCCCCACCCACGCTCCATACAGTAACGATAGCCGTCTATCAGATGCCTTTCCGAACTCACTCCGGCATAACGTCCAATATCGTGTAACAGCCCGAAAATATACGCCTGTTCAGAAGATAAATCTTTACAGTGTGACGCAATGTTTTTACAGGCTTCGGCTACATACCGGGAATGTTCTGCCCATGCTCCCGGATTGGATTCTGCCGCTTCCCTTAATGCCAGTTCTGCGGTCTGAATGTTCAACTCCATTTTTAACTCCTTTCAAAAGGGCGGGGCTGGAAGATAAACTGTCCAGCCCCTTTATGATGAAATATTTACAGATAAATCAGCAATCCCCGGCATAGTACGAAACAATGTTCATATAGTCCGTTGGATTCGGAACTTCTAAAACAAGCCGCAAACAGTTTTTGTTTTGGGAGTATTGCCGCCACAAACTGCCCTGTATCTTTTCTTCCCCATTGATGTTTTGTTTTTTACCATACGGGCAGAGCATATTTACTTTGCCGGAACAGCTATTGACCGTATCTAAAAAATTTTTCATGTTCAGAATGTTCAGTTTTACCACTTTGCACTCACCTCCTGTAAATGACGGATTTACTTTACAGGTATCATTATAATGCAAAAGGAATAGAAAAAATATTTCTTTTCTGCCCTTATCTATCACTATTCTGCCATTTTCTCCGATATTCTGTGGGTGAACAATGTGTGTATTCTCGAAAAACCTTTCCAAAATAACTGCTACTCCCCAAACCGCACTCATGGCTGATAACGGTAACTGCTTCCTGCCCCTTTGCTAGCATCTGACAGGCAGCTTGCAGACGGTAAGCCTTTATATACTCTACGGGTGTCATGTGCAGACAGTCATGGAACACTCTATAACACTCCCTTTCGCTTAGGTATGCTGCTGCCGCAAGTTCCGGGATAGAGATTTTCTCTCTGTAATGTTCGTGAATATATATCATCATCAGCTTTATTTTATCGTTGCTTTTATTATGTTCCCCCTTTTTTTCACGCATAGGACGGGATAGTTCAAAAAGCATGAGCCATATTTCTGTTAGGGTTTCCCGCAGTTTTATTTCATATCCAAATTCATCACTGGATAAACGAAATGAAGCGGCAAGCAGTTTCAAAATCCTTTCTTCTTCTGCATTGCCTGGAAAAAGCGGAATTACCTCAATCTGTGGGGCTGTTATGATAGGCGCAATATATTTTTGTTCAATCCTGCTTCCCTGTTCCCCGGCAAGTAGGGAAACATCGAAAATATGAAGTAGCTGTATATTCTTTTCTTTCTGCGATATTGCTTTTGTCATATGGAGTACATTGGAATTTACTATGCCGCCGCTTCCAGCCGGAAACAACAGTTTTCCTCCCGGCGTATCATATTCAATGCTACCACTTTCCATATAAAAAAGTTCCACTGTCTTGTGCCAGTGCCACGGTACATAATGTCCGATATACTTGTCAAGTTCTGCCCTTGAAGCGATATAGGGAAAATCTTTTTCAAAACCGGGAAGCAGTTCTTCCTTGCTTCCAGTATAAAATTCAATGCTATGGATATTTTTCATGTCTGTTCACCTGTACATCTGCGATTTTGTATCTGCTTTATGGATTAAATATACTAGAATAGCTCGGTAATTGTCAATCAATCAAAACAGATTCATTTGGAAGATTATAAAAAATAGTGTTAAAAATCAAAGAACAGTTTTCACAGACTCTAAAAATCTGGATAACTAAAAATAAGTATATTTGTTTTGTGAAAAACAGGCAGTTTTACCTGCCCATTTTACTTTAAAAATATCCTCGTTTTTCTCGCCAGTTTTTCACATAACATCGGATTCCGATATAAACCGCATGTACCAGAAGTAGCAACATAATGAGGTTTATCGGAATAATTGATTTTATCCATTTTCCGAAATAGATTATGATAGCTGTACTCATTATCACCACCATGATGCTGATAATATCCCAGCAATATTTCCGGTAGATTTTCCCCACCTGATAGCCAGTCCCGATTATCAGCAATCCCGTTATGATAAATAAAATTCCCATAACAATACTTACAATCAGCCAGTACACAATCCCTGAAATGATACTATTTGAGATTCCACTGCTTAACTGTCCGAAAGAATCTGCACCTGCAACAAATTTTTGAAACAGGCTTAAGATTCCTTTAGCAAACATACTGAAAAAGCTAATACAGTCACTAAAGAAAACTGGAGAAAGGATAGCAGTGAATAGTGTAATGGCTATACTGTACCATGCCAGCAGAAACAGGATACTTTCATAACCAGCCGTCATATTTTTATATTTTTTCTCTAACTGAATTTTACGGTTATCGCATTTTTCTTTTGCTTTTTGGTAAGCAGTGCGGTCACAGTTATCGCATTTCTCATAGGGCACTTTTTTCTCAACAGCTACCTCTGTTGTCTTTTGGTGTGTCTGTGCATAAAGTTTTTCCTGCTCTGCTTTTTCATACTTAAATTTCCATGCCACGACTTCTGCGTCGGCTCTTTTCCTGCTGTCTGTCTCGCTGGTCAATCGTTCCTCTGTTTGCCTTAATCTTGTCCGCAATGCTTCGATATTCTCGGCTCTGTTTTCGCTGTTCAATTTCTCGTTCAAGGTCAGCGATTCTCTTAGCTGTCTGTTCAGTTTCTGGATTGTCTGGTCTTTCTGATCCAGTTCGTCCTGCATCTGTTCGGTCATCAGCAGAAGTTCTTCCACCTGCCCGACGTTCTCTAAGTTTCTGCATTCGCTCATCAATCTCCCTCGCTTTCTCTATCTGCTGTTTAAGGTCAGCAATTCGCTGTTCTGTTTCTGCAATAAGCTGTTCTCGCTGTTCAGCTTCTGCGTTAATTCCTGCCATTGCTGATTCTCGTTTTCCAACTGTTCGATTCTGGTTTTCTGTTGCTCGATCTGTGAGAGCAGTTCTTCTGTATCTGGCAAAAGATTCAGCAGCCCGGATAATTCGCTGTTTAAGTTTTTTAAACTCTGGTTCTGCTCCTGAAAAGACAGGAGCTGTCGATCCCGTTCCTGCAATTCCTGTATCATCTCTGCCATAAGCTTCTGCTGTTCCTCTATCTGATTTATCATTGTCTCCATCATGGGAATGACTTCCCGGCTTTCTTCTAATGTCATCCAATCGCTCCTTCCATTGTGTCAATGCACCGGATACTTTTCCAAAAGAAATCTTTATTTTACCCAGCAGTGCATTTTGTCTTTTTATGATCTGGTTTTCCTCCACTTTCCATGAAGCGGAGGATGTCTGTCCGTTTTGAAATTTCTCATCAATTTTTCTGGCATCCGCACCCTCATGGATCGTCGGTATCTCTAATTTTCCCTGCCTTGCATAAGAACGGTGGTCAATGTGATTTTCCGTTTTCAAATGTGCATTACAGACGTTTGCCCATTCGCTCCGCCATAGCTCACAATTTTGTGGATTGTTCCACCCGGTAGCATCGGTTAATACACGTTTCCACTGTTTACGGTTCCTTGCACCGACTTTCTGATTGCCATTTTCGTCCAATACCGGGATTCGGATTCCATGACGGTTAGGGTTCTTTTTATCCTGCCACCAGTCCGGATGGGATTCATCCTCCACGATATTTCCATTTTTATCTCTGACAAAATCCCAGTCCTTGACTTCCTTGTTCCCCCATGAGTGGTCTGGATTGAGTGGTCGCATCGTCACAAGTAAATGCACATGGGGATTCCCATCTCCTTTATCGTGGATACTCCAGTCCGCACACATTCCCTTATCTACAAAGGTCTTTTGGATATATTCAGTTGTATAATTTATCTGTTCCTGTCGGCTCCATTCTTTCGGAAGTGAGAACTCAAATGACCTGCCAAGTTGTGCGTCTGAACTTTTTTCTATCCTCAAAACTTCATTCCATAAACGCTGCTTCTGAAAAGTAAGTTTAAATTTTTTCAGTGCGGCTTCTTTGTTATCTGCCCTTTTATATCGGACAGATTTCTGGAACCGTCTGATATTTTCAGCAGGTACATTCAGCCATTCCTGTGGTGCATTTTCACACATCAACAGGCTGGTATAAACAACTTCTCTTTTGGAAGTGTAGTAGCTGATTCTGCCGGTTTCTTCATTTTTCATCACATCACCATTGAGATAGGCAGATGCTGATATGATGGATTTCCCTTTGCTGCGTCCAACAATCTTTACTGTATAATGAAAAATCGCCATGCTCCGTTTCCCCCTTTCTGCTGTATCCGGCTTTGATTTCCGGCAGGTAACGTTTTCCCAAAAAGAAAATGGTATCTGCCGGAACGCCCTCTGCGTAAGAGTGCCCTGTGCATAACAGCCTGCATGGAATGTGCCCCTCTGGCGAAGAGTCCCTCCTGCGGCATGAGCAGGTCTGCATGAAATGCCCGCCGACGGAACGAGCCCGGCAAGCGTAAGCGCAGACCGGTTGCCACCTGTGGCAAACTTATACGGACGACCTCTGGTTGTCCATAAGTGCGCCCTTCATGAAAAAGCAATGAAGGGAATGGAAAATCCACTCCCTCCGGCATTACACTTCCTCCGTATTCGCAACTGGCTCTTTCTGCATTGCCTTTGAGAAGAATTTCCCATTTGCTTCCTGCCTTTTTAAGAAGCCGATCAGCTTTGGGATATCATCTTCCTCAATCGCAGAACCCAGCACCGATTCCACCGCACCACCAATCTGGCAGAGCCTGTGTGTCCGCTTTTTAGTTTCCACATCTTTCTGACGTTTCTTCAGTTCCCGTTTCTGTGCTGCATACTGTTTTGCTTTCTCAAGGCTTTCCTGTTCTTTCTTTTCCAACTGGAGCATACGCTCCTCATAACTCTTTGTTGATCTTGCCATAAATATCATCGTCCTTTCTTTTTCTTCCAAACATAAGTTTCCTGTTGTCTGTCAGACGAAGTACATGGTATAATCTGTTTGCGTGTAGGTATATCATGACTCCGGTCTGATAGAACCTTTGGCGGTTTCTTCGGGAACCGCTTTTTTAAGTTGAACCGTTTCTTGTGACTGCTTTCACATTTCCCTTATCCCTCAAGTCTCTGCCCTCGTTGGCTTCCATAAAAAGTTCCAGCATATCCGTTTTGATCAGGACTTTTCTCCCGACCTTTAATACCGGAAGTTTCTTCCATTCCACCAGTTTTCTCAGGGTGTTCCTGCCGATTCCCGTATAATCAGCAGCTTCTTCAATAGATAAGGCAATCTTTCTTTGTGTCATATGACCACCTCCTTTTAAATTGCATTATGCAATTTTATTTGTGCTGTCAGTATAGCGTGTTTATATTGCTTTGTCAAGCATTATGAAATTTCATTCATTTTCTATAAATTGCATATTGCAATATATTTTGTTGCGTGGTATAGTAATGACATACCGAAAAAGGAGGCACATCAGCATGAAAGATAAAGAACTACGCAAGCTGATCGGTAGCAGGGCAAAACAGCGCCGTCTGGAATTAAATCTGACACAGCCTTATGTCGCAGAGAAGATGGGAGTTACCGCTTCCACAATCCTGCGTTATGAGAACGGTTCGATTGACAATACCAAAAAGATGGTACTGGAAGGTCTCTCGGAAGCACTTCATGTATCAATCGAATGGCTCAAAGGGGAAACCGATGAATATGAAACTGATATTACGGATAAGAAAGAATTGCAGATTCGTGATGCGATGGGCAACATTCTCAAACAGTTACCTCTTGACCTCAATAAAACAGAAGACGCTTTTTCTAAAGACTTACTGCTGTTAATGTTAAAGCAATATGAACTGTTTCTGGATTCGTTTCAGTTCGCCTGCAAAAATTACAAAGGCAGTACCAAAGATGCGGACATTGCCAAAGTAATGGGATTTGAATCGAAAGATGAATATAATGAGATTATGTTTCTTAGGGAGATCACACATACTGTCAACGCATTTAATGATATGGCGGATGTTGTAAGGCTCTATTCAAAGAAACCGGAAGCAGCAGAACAAAGGCTTGCCAATCTTTTATCCGAAGTTATGTATGAGGATTCTGAATCGGTATAGTAAGACAACCGGAGTTGTGATATACTTACACGCTAGAAGCATTTCAACAGTTCTGATTGTCGGATATCGAAAGGAGACATACGATTATGGCAAAAGGATCTGTTAGAAAAAAAGGAAAAAAATGGTACTATCGCTTCTATGTAGAAGATGCAAGCGGTAAAATGGTTCAGAAAGAATATGCTGGAACCGAAAGTAAAAGTGAGACGGAAAAACTTCTCCGCAAAGCACTGGAAGATTACGAAAATAAGAAGTTTGTCGCAAAGGCAGACAGCCTTACGGTAGGAGAGCTTCTGGATATGTGGGCGGAAGAAGAACTGAAAACCGGGACACTCAGCAACGGCACAGTGGAAAATTATCTTGGTGCAATCCGCTGTATCAAAAAACACCCGATTGCAGACCGCAAACTGAAAACAGTTACTGCCGAACATTTACAGGCATTTCTTGATCTGCTTACATTCGGTGGTGAGTTTCCAGACGGGAAAGTAAGAAAGGGATACAGCAAAGATTATATCCATTCTTTTTCCGCAGTGTTACAGCAGTCATTCCGTTTTGCAGTATTTCCAAAACAACTAATCAGTTTCAATCCGATGCAATATATCAAGCTGAAACGACAGGCAGAGGAAGTTGACCTCTTTTCTGATGATGAGGTAGAAGAAGGTACACAGCCGATTTCACATGAGGATTACGAGCGGCTTATCAAGTATCTGGAAAAGAAAAATCCACCTGCAATTCTGCCGATTCAGATCGCATATTATGCAGGACTTCGTATCGGGGAAACCTGTGGTCTTACATGGCAGGACATCAACCTTGAAGAACAATGCCTGACCATAAAACGCAGTATCCGTTATGACGGAACGAAGCATAAAAATGTGATTGGAACAACCAAGCGAAAGAAAGTAAGGATTGTTGATTTTGGAGATACACTGACTGAAATATTGAAAGCAGCAAGACGGGAACAACTGAAAAGCCGGATGCAGTACGGGGAACTTTACCACCGCAACTACTACAAAGAGGTGCATGTAAAAAACAGGGTGTATTATGAATACTATCACCTTGACGGAACGCAGGAAGTCCCGGCAGATTATAAAGAAATATCCTTTGTCTGCCTCAGACCGGATGGTAGTCTGGAACTGCCGAGTACACTCGGCATTGTATGCAGGTCAGTGTCAAAGAAGCTGGAAGGATTTGAAGATTTTCACTTTCACCAGTTACGGCACACCTACACCAGCAACCTGCTCTCGAATGGGGCGGCTCCGAAAGATGTACAGGAACTGTTAGGACATTCTGACGTCAGTACCACAATGAATATTTACGCTCACTCAACAAGAAAAGCTAAACGGGATTCCGCAAGACTTCTTGATAAAGTAGCGAGCAATGCTTAAATACAGAGAACTTGCCACTGGCAACTTCCCTTGCATACTTTGGCATAAAATTTCCCTTATTTCCCTTGCGGATTCCTCACAAGGGCAAAAATAAGGGAAAATACATATCATTTCACTATCTAAGGGGCTGGAAAGCCTGTAAAATAAGGAAAGTTCAGGAAATCTCTCCACAAATTCCGATTTTAATGTCTCTATTATACCATAATGATACTATTATAAAAAAGGAAAAAGAGCTCCTTCGAGCTCTTTTGATTCAGTTCTGTAAACTTGAAGTTATAGTGCAATCTTTTTCCATTTTCTAATCTTGGTTCTAAAGGTTCCGAACGGAGCAACTGTATTAACATGTATGAATTTGTATACTTCCCAGACAGCTGTTTTAGTTGCTTCGTCAGCCCATTTTCTCATATGTGGTTTAAATAATTCTTCCTCACTCAGAGAATCAATCATTGCATAAATAGAGTTGATATTCTCATTCAATCTGTCTTTCAATTCTTGCAGTGACAGCTGAGCATATGTATCTGTGAACCATTGATATAATTCGCCAAGCTGATTCCACTTAAAATTATCCGAAGGAGTTTTAACAGGAATACCCTTTCTTTCGTCTGATTCCCATTTAATAACAAGAGTTGTCCAGCCAACCTGATAAGCAAGATTTTCTGCCGGAGTTCGATCGATCTCATCAATTCTCTTATCTTTTAAATGCTCCGGAATATCATTAAATTCTGAAATATATTTTGCAAAGCTTTTATTTATCTCGTTTTTAAGCTCGTCTTTATTCTCATATGTTCTCAATAGTCTATCTCCTCAGCTTCCGATTTTCCAGTTTCAAAAACAGGAATTTTCAAATTAGTCTTTGCAAATAACCTTTGAACCTTCACCATCAATTACAATTCCCTGACGGTTGTTAATCGGGCATAGATTCAAATCCGAAAACTCAGTCATTATTTTCTCGGTAACTTTCTTAAATGGTGCTGTAAGATAATGCGGAAGAACATAGAAATCAATCAAATCAAGCCCTGCATCATCTTCTTGTGAGTAGTCCTCTGGCTTTTCATCCATTTGCTCGATATATTGGATGCTTGGAGCGCATATAATTGCGCCTGCCGACTCGCCGATCATCAATTTTCCATTTGCCAATTCCTTTTTCAGTAGCCCATCAGTTCCCGTTTTACGGAGCTGGTCCATAAGAAAGAAAGAATTTCCGCCGGTAAAATATATCACATCTGCTTCTTCAAAAACAGACTGTATCGTTGAATAAGCCTCCGTTGAAATATCAATTTCAGTTACGATTGCTCCCAACTTTTTGAATAATTTTCGAGCCGAGCCGACATAACCGGTGTAGCCTTCACGCAGTGAAGCTGTTGGAATAAATGCGACTTTCTTATTTTCAATTTCTTCCTTTATCAGACTTCCCACACTTGAAAAGTGCGAACATAAAAATAGTTTCATCAATATTCTCCTTTATAAATACCGATTTGCCCATCAAATCGTTTTCTTCATTCTATCACAGTATCATATTATTCCGCCATCAATTTTTCGAACCAGGTATCCATGACAATAATAAACTGGCCTGCGCCTTGCCATTCTTGCAGCATTTCATCCAGAGTTTTGTGTTTCTCATATTTCTGCACATACACCCAGGTGGCTATACCACTGGCCTCAGAAATAATTCCTGTTATGATCTTACGCATGATGCCCTCAAATTCTGCGATTTCCTCTTTTGAAACGATGTCATAGAGATTAGGAATCTGAAAATCTTCTTTCCCACAGTTCTCATGTACATTAATCAACTCTGCTTTCACCCTTTTTCTGGATTCCTCGGGTAATTTCAAATATTGCCAGATCATTGAGACCACTTCGGAAGGTGTGTCTTTTTTGATCGGTGGTAACTGAATAAAATCATTGTTTTCACTCATTTTCATATTCTCCTCACGATATAATAAAATCAATAATACGTTCTCTTGTCATGTCCAGTACAATCCTCAGTTTCGGGTTGATTTGCCTCTTGACCTTGTTGATGGTTCCAAGCAGCTGTTCCAGACCCTTTGCAGGAAGGTATGCTGCCTGAACCGGTATCAGCACATTGTCGGCAGCTGCCAACGCATTGACGGTCAGCATACCCAAAGACGGCATACAGTCAAGAAGAATGTAATCATAATTCTGTTTGACTGTATCCAGGTATTGCCGGAGAATGGTTTCCCGGCTCATGGCATTGACCAGTGCTACCTCCATACCTGAGAGTTCGATGTTGGACGGCACCAAATCAACGCCCTCCGGATGATGAAGAATCCCTTCATCGGGAGTAATAGGGTTTTCCATCATAATCTTTCCCATCAGATCGGAAAGTGTCGGAGACAGATCATCCGGGCAGGGATTGCCCAAACTGACCGTCAGGGAAGCCTGGGGATCGGTGTCTACCAGAAGCACCTTTTTTCCTTCAAGAGCCAAGCCAACGCCCAGATTCTCGGTGGTGGTGGTCTTTCCAGTGCCTCCTTTCTGATTGACCACCGCAATGATGGTTGCTTTTTTCGACATTTATCGTCACTCTCCTTCCTCTCGCTTCATTTTCAATTTCTTAAATCCTCCTTCCAAATATCCGTGTGACATATCGTGCCGAACAAGAGCATCGTAGTAGGTGTCTATTGTCGTCGGCGCATTGTATATCGTAGTCAGCATATACTGACGGATATTTCTAATCTTTGTGGTGTTCTCCTTGAAGCAGTCCATAACATATCGAATGTGTTCGGCATTCAGTTTCATAAACCGACTGCGGACAATTTCTGCCGGACGCTCCTCTGCACCAATGCGAATCAACGGTCGCTTCGTGCAAACTGTTTCAACGATCAACTCCAGAATGTTATCCAGCATTTCGGAATCGTAAGGGTAATCCTTCTTCAACAAATCCATACTGAGCTGATCCGAGAAATAATCAAAGTATTCTTGATACCGGTCATTCTCGTCCATCATTCCACCATTTCCGGAAGGAAAGATAGAATCAGTATCACTAAATTCAGTATTTTTAATATCAGTATTATTACATTGTGATTTCGGAAGTTCTTGAGTTGTGATTTCCATTGTTCCAGAATTGTGATTTTCACAATTCAAGAGTTGTGAATCCACAGCAGAGATAAAGTTCTTCACATAGATCAGGTTGGGCTTTCCCAAACCCTGGCGCTTACGTTCAATCAATCCTGCTTTCTTCTCAAGTTCACTGAGCAGCTTGATAGCCTTTTGTTCAGCACAGTTCAGAGCCATCTTCGCTTCGTCGATTGTAAAAATGATATACACTCTACCGTTTTTATCTATCCAACCATTCTTGGCAGACAGGCTCATGCGGTCAAGCAAAATGCCATACAGCATCTTGGCATCGGCAGAAATATTCCAGAACCTCTCGTTCGTGAACAACACCTTCGGAACTCGATAGAATGTGAATAGATCGGATTGCTGACCGTAAAAATAATCAAAACTCACACGGCTTCACCACCTTCTTTCTGCGGAAAACTTTCTGTTGTCAGCGGAATGCTGCGGAAAGTCGTATCCGTCTTTTCGTAAGGACATCGGGCAAAATAGTAGAAGCGGTATTCCTGTTCATACACATCCATATCAACGAAGCCCCACTTCACGCATAACCTTCTTCGTACACCAACCAATGCACGGGTGATCTCGCCCATAGGGACAGCCATCACATTCCGACTTGGGTTTCGGCGGCAAAGAGATTAAGTAGTAGCAATTATTTCTACCCAGACGGCAGCCCTTTCTGCCATTCGTCCAGAAGTAGCAGTAATGACAGTCGCTCGGCTTGTCTGCGGTATAAACAGGCTTGCTCAAATAAAACACCTCCAATCTCTTGTATTTGCCCATGGGTTTGGGCATAAAAAAAGAGCGCCTATCCATCCCCAATGCGGGGCAAATAGACGCTCTATGTACATAACGATATTTAATTTTATCTGCTATAACTGCATGGTATTCAAAACATCCGCCTTTTTTGATTAGCTGGATTTTTGGCACGATTTTGGGGCTGATTAGCAGGAAGGGCATTTTCATTAGCAAGAACAGCCCGTTTTCTGCTAAAAATTAGCTGGCGATTTTGTCTTATAACAACCGTTCGATTCTGGAGGGGTTGTCAAAAATCAAATTTTGGAGTAGAATTTTATCTCATACAGTGAAAGAGCTTTTTCGTAGCTTTTTATATAAGAAAAGCCGAAAACCCTTGAAAACAAAGGCTTTCGGCGTTGTTCACTGGCGTCCATAAGAGGATTTGAACCTCCGACCCCACGCTTAGGAGGCGTGTGCTCTATCCAGCTGAGCTATATGGACGTGTCTGATATATGATTATAGCCCGATCAAAGTCGAACTGCAATCCCTTATTTAGTTTTTTTTGAGGTGGCCGTTGTAACGCAACCTTAGGAGGCGAACCCTCTATCCTACTGAGGTACTGAGACGTATTTAATTTTCATGGAGCAATTTTCAAATTTATTTCATAAATCGCTTCCAAAAGGGGATTGCTCCACCTGACCCTTAGGAGTTCTCCCCGTTGTTTTGAAGCACTTGGAATCCTCCGGTACCAAATGACCGCTTGACGCTGTAACTACGGGCATTCTACGAATTAAGCAGATGCTTCCTTCTGTCCTAACCGGTACTCCATATCCACTTGTGGAACGTTATCTGTTAGCAGAATGTTAGCAACTCAAAGTTCGTAAAATCGTCTAGTCATTCCAACGCTCTCGTTGGAGAATTGGATACTCGAATGAATCAACACTAGACACTAAGGAGTCAATATCAAAAGGCTCTGCGAGCTGACAACCCGCAGAGCCATAAAACCGTGAAGCTGTTTATGCGGCTAACTATCTTGCCGCTGTTGTGCTTGCGAGCCAGCTCTTTACTGTTTCAATATTTACTTTTATAACCTCGGCAATATCCTCAACGCTCATTTTCTTTTCAGCGAGGGAATAAGCCACATTCCTCTTCGTTTCAAGTTCTCTTTCATCGCAAAGCTGCTCCATTTCCTTGCACATATGCTCCACCCCTTTCTCGGTCTCTTTCAGTTCGTGTACGCGGTCGGCCAAGGCTCCCGCCTGCATCTCTTTCGCTTCCTTCACACGGAAGTCGTGCATCAGTCTTCCAAGCTCGCCGCCATCGTCCTTGCTGGAATCCACGTAGATGAAGTGTTCCTCGTCCCCGAACTCCTTGCCGTTCTCGCGGATTATCCGGTCGATGTGGGCTATCGGGAGTCCATATCAAAAGGCTCTGCGAACCCAAAGCCCGCAGAGCCGTGAAACCGTAAAGCCGTCTAAGTGGTTATCTATCTTGCAGTAGAAACACTACCTGCAAGCCACTCCTGCACCATCTGGGCGTTCACTTTCAAGATTTTTGCGATTCTATCTACCGTCATGCCGTCTTCCGCCATGCTTTTGGCATTCTCTCTTTTCTCTTCCAGTCTTCCTTCCTCCACGCCTTCCAGACGCAGGGCTTCCATTTCCTTGCACATATGCTCCACTCCTTTCTCGGTCTCTTTCAGTTCGTGCACGCGGTCTTTCAATGCTCCCGCCTGCATCTCTTTCGCTTCCTTCACACGGAAATCGTGCATCAGTCTTCCAAGCTCGCCGCCATCGTCCTTGCTCGAATCCACGTAGATGAAGTGTTCCTCGTCCCCGAACTCCTTGCCGTTCTCGCGGATTATCCGGTCGATATGGGCTATCGGAAGTCCGTGCCCCAGTGCGTCTTTCAACGTGACGAATATCACGTAGGTTTCCGGGAGCTTATCGAAGTTCTTTCCCGTATCCAGCACGTTGGAATCCATCATCCCGAGGTTGTATCTGGCACGTTTCGGGTGCGCCCCCTCATCGTCTTGCTGTATCTCGACGTTGAAGATGCGTCCGCTTCCATCCTTTGCCACACAGTCCAGCACGACACCTCTGCCATGCATGTTTCTGAAATCCACCTGCGTCTCATTGTCGATGACGGTCAAATCCTTGTCCTCCATGATGATTCTAAGAACGTACTCGCAGGCTTTCTTATCCTTGAATACATTCCGCGCGAAAATATCGCTCATCACGGTCAGATTCTTAATCGTTTTCTTGTATCTCTCCTTATGCTTAAGCATCGTTTCTTCCTGATTCATCGGTGAAGACCACCTCCTGTTCGACTCACAAGAAGGTATCAACCATCTTGCTATATATATATTTTACAAGAAAGCCGGTAAACATTCAAGACTTGTATTTTCCCCGCCGAAAGGGCAAAATCCTGCGGCTTGCGCGGAGTGGCCGGGGTTTGGGGCAGCGCCCCATTTTAGCAATCTCCGTGCATATAATGAGCGGTCGCGGTGCCCGGCGGGAAAGCCCCTCGCTTTTCCTGCGTCCGGCGCATCGCGGCAGCGAAGGCGAATGCACGGGAGTCGGAGCCGGTCAACTTTTCCGTTCCAAATGTTTCCGTCAATCCGCCTGCGGATTTATGAAAGATTTGTGGGCGGGATGGTTGAGGGGCGAATCACTCTACCCGGACGAGAAAAGGGTCAACGTTCGCAAATAGGCGCAAATGGGTTCATTTGATGCTAAATGGTGTCTTTTTCTATCATCGGCATCCGTGCATTTGGCAGTTTCTACCTGCATGTTCGTGTATAGGGCAGAGGGATAGAAAAATAGCCTGCGTTATAATCTGTCCCCAAGGAGACGGCATTCTTGCCGCTTCAAAAAGCAGGAAATCGGAAAAGAAAGGATGATGCCACATGGCTCAGGATTTCGGCGATGACATGGGAAACGCCCTCCTAAACTTCGTCACAAGGCAGACGGAGAACTATCTGCGGTTCGGACGTGGCAGGGAACGTGCTTTCGACTGGTGGCAGCGCCATTATAAGAAGGAGGGGAACACTCCCGAAGCCGCAAAAGCAATGGCTGAGAAGCAATCCTCTCGTGAGCAGGTGGTCGTGCCCTTTGGTACTTCCGAGGAAGCCGCCTACTATGCGCAGGTATGCCGCGAGAATGGTACCTATGCCGCCGCCTACACGGACAAACAGGGAAACGGATTCCTTGCCTTTGCCAAAGAGGATGCTAAGACCGTCGCAGGGTATGTCCCGCAATTTAAGGACGTGATGGCGCGTCTCGATGAGCAGCGTATCACCGACGCACTGAATCACGCGGAACCCGTGGATAAGAAGACCATGGATTCCCTCACGGAGCTGACAGGCTATCCCGACCTTCCGGCGGAAGACGTAACGGTCATTCCGGTCACCATCCGTTACAAGGACGCGCCAGACAAGACTTACGATGTGCTCTTTAGCGAGCAGGATACCGAAAACCTCAATATCGACGATTCGATTTTCTTCTCCGGATACTCCCACAAGGAGCTTACCGAGATATCCTCGTGGTCTCCGTCATAACCCGGGCGCGTTGCAAAACTGAGCCGAAAGCTCCACCCGTTGACGAAATATCGAATCTTCCTGTCCATCTTGGCTCCCTTCTGCCATTGAACGGCTCGGTACCGTCCCTTTTGCTGTCTATAGATATAGCAGACCGGCATACCAGCAAGCAGGTGAACCGTACACTCCATATATCCCGCATATTCTGTTCAAAAAAGAAGGGCACCCTTTCGGATGCCCTCGTTCATTCGTCCAAATACCGCCAATGGTATCCAGCGCATGTTTGCGATTCATTGCGCAAAGCTCGACATATAGCGCCGTCTGTTCTTTCAACATCCCTCCCGGCGCTCATGATGGATTCGTAGGTTTTCCCCGTTTCAACGCAAACGACCGCTTTCATTTTCCTCTGTGACGTTTTCTTGCCATTGCATCTCGGACATCCTGTTCCTCGTTTCGCCCTGTGCCCTATAGTGGTTATACCAATGAAACCGCAGGTAGCACGGCTGAACAAGCCGAAAATGGCGATGTACAAAATCTGTCACGCCCTAAGAATATAGATGATAGATATAAGAATACATCTACATCTACAGCTGTGGCTGATGGGGAGGGAGCGACAGATTCTGGAATCCCGACAAGGGAGGAAGTACGCTCGCACTTCGCAAAGATGGGATTCGCAGTTGACCCCGACCGTTTCTTCGACGTGAACGAGGGGCGCGGCTGGCGCACGAACTACGGCAAGCCCGTCGATGACTGGAAGAAGCTCGCCGCAGTCTGGGACAGGAACGAGCACCCGAAAACCGTTACCCCTCCCGCACGCACGGAACCGAAGGCCGATGCGGTCGTGAAAATCCCCTCCGTCGAGGAGGTCATGGCGAAATGGGGCTGTGACCGGGAGACGGCTCAGGGATATATCGACGAGAACATGTACTAGAAATGCCCCTGAGAATGCCTGAGAGCCTGCCTATGACACGTTAAATGTCATGTGGCAGAACTGCCCGAACAAGACTGCAAAGTCCCGTAGACAGGCTCTCAGACAGGGTGACGCAGAAAGGACGAGGTAAATGAACGAGAACGGAACGAAAACCAAGGAGCAGGACGGACGAAAGCCGGTTGAGGACTATCGCGACGCAGACGGCATCCTCATATGCGGGAAATGCGGGGAGCCACGCGAGCGGATGTTCCCGGCGGGCGGAATCTTCAAGGAGCCGCACCTTGTCCCGACCATGTGCCGTTGCCAGAGGGAGGAAGCGGACAGGCAGCGCGAGGAAACCGAGCGGGCGGAGAAAAGGCGCAGGACGGAACGGCTAAGGAAGCAGTGCTTCCCCTCATCCGGCAGGTACGCCTTCTGCACCTTCGATGCCGATGACGGCAGGAACGCGGCTCAGAGCACCGTCTGCAAGGCGTTTGCCGCGACCTTCGACCCGAAAGACCCGGAGGGGCTTGTCCTGTACGGGAAGCGCGGCACGGGCAAGAGCTTCCATGCGTCCTGCATCGCGAACGCCGTCATCGAGCGCGGGTTCTCCTGTCTCGTGACCGATATCAAGCAGGTCGTGAACCTGATGGAATCCTCCTTCGAGAAGCGTTCCGGGAACCTTGAGAGAATCCTCGCCCCAGACCTCCTCATCCTTGAAGACCTCGGTGCCCAGCGCTCCACCGAGTACGTCATGGAGCACGTCTACGACGTTATCGACGGGCGCTACAAGGCGGGGAAACCGATGGTGATAACGACGAACTTCGACTTTCGCGAGAGAATCCTGAACGCCACGGCAGATGACCCGTGGGGACGTGTCTTCGACCGCATCGTTGAGGTCGGGTTCCCGGTGAAGTACGACGGCAATTCGCGCCGTCGGGAAATCGGAATGAAGAACCGCAAAGATTTCAAGCGGAAGTTGGGAATCGAGGGGATAGAATCGTAGCGGAGCGGTTTTTAAGCATCAGCCGCTTCTTCCTGATTCTGGTGCCGATTTCCTTCCCGGCACCGTCCCCGCGCCCCGTAGCGTATCGACGCTGCGGGGCTTTCTTTTTCCTCTTGGCAGGAAAGGGCACGGAAATCGTGCCTATACCGAAAGGAGGAAAAAAAGATGACGAAAGAGAAAACGAACCGTAACGAAGTGGTCGGCATGTTCCTGACCTATTGCCGGAAGACCCTCGTGAACGCGCGGACGGATGTTTTAAGGGAGCGCAAAAGGAGACGCAACCGCGAGGTGCTGTTCTGCGACCTCAGAAGGAGTGAACTTGAAAGCCTTGCGGACTGGCAGGACGTGCCGGAGCGGGAAACCGTATTCGATGCCGCCGGAAAGCCTATCGGCGTGACGGATAAAGACCTCGCGGATGCGCTGGAAAAACTCTGCCCAGAGGAGCAGGCAATAATCCTGCTCTCCTATTTTGCCGGATGGTCGGATAGGCGTATCGGTGAGGACATGGGGTTCCCGCGCTCCACGGTGCAAAACCGTCGCGCCCGTGCGCTCGCCCGTCTTGCGGACATTCTGACGGAAGGGGGTGACCCGCATGGCAAAGGGAAAGATTGACTACGATACCGTCGTTGCCGCAACAGGCGGAGATGCCCTTGCTGCCGGGGCGGTGCTCGATTACTTCAACGACTTCATGGACGGACTCTGCACCGGGTTCTACACCGACGCGGATGGCTTCTGGGATTACGGCATCGACCTCTCGATGAAATCGTTTATGCAGGCGAAGCTCTTGCGTGCGATGTTGAGGTTTCAGCCGTAAAAGACGCTACTTGTAACAAGCAAAACCAGAAATAGGGAAAACCAGCATACCAGAAAACTACTTGACCAGCCATGGTATAATAAAAATGTCAAGCGGTTGTCTGGTGCCCTTTTTCCCGGAAAGGAAAATTATGGCATCGGAACACAATCGAACCGAAGAGAAGAAAACCTATACGGTAGGCGAAATCGCCGAAATGCTGGGCATCAGCGACAAGGTGGCCTATACACTCGTGAAGAGCGGGCAGTTCAAGTACGTCCGCGTCGGCAGAGCCATTCGGGTATCCAAAAGCTCCTTCGACAGTTGGTTGGAACCAAATTAACCGACAAGGAGAAGATTCGATATGGCAGCAATCAAGCAGAGAAAAACAAAGTATTCCGTTATCTACTGGTATGTAAATGAACAAGGAGAACGGAAACAAAAATGGGACACTGTGGATACGATTGGCGAAGCAAAGAGCCGCAAGGTCTTTGTAGAGTTCTATCAGGAGAAATACGGACAGTCCATCGTTCCTAACGAGGAGACGTATTTTCAAAGAGTAGCTGATGAAAAAGCAAATACGGGGAAAGAAGGCGGAACCGATGAGCACGATAGCGGCTCGAAGCCGGTTCGCAGAAGAACCCCGACCCCCAAAAGCGCGGTAACGCCGCAAAAGGACGATATCACTTTCAGCGAGTTCCTAAAGCACTATGTGAAAGTGTACGGAACGTCGAAATGGTCTATGAGCACATACAGCGGAAAGACCGGGCTAATAAGGAACTACATTGACCCATATATCGGGGACAAGAAGCTGTCTGAAATCACCACGGAATGCCTTTCGGAGTATTACAACGACCTGCTCTCCGTCGAGCGCGTTCCGCCTGCCAACCAAAAAAAGACCGGCAAATGTGTCGCGCCTTCCGGCGTGAAGAAGATTCATGACGTTATCCGCTCTGCACTCAATCAGGCAATGAAATGGAACTATCTCGACCCGATGATGCAGAATCCGGCAAAACTTGCCACCCTGCCGACGATGAAGAAAACGAAACGGAAGGTGTGGAGTGTGAGCACGTTTCGCGAAGCACTTCCAAGAGTCGAGGACGATATTCTGGCTCTCGCCATGAACCTCGCTTTTTCCTGTTCGCTCAGGGTGGGGGAGATAACCGGTCTCACATGGGAGTGCATTTTCATAGACGAGGAATCTATTGAAAACGGCAACGCTCGCATCATCATCAACAAGGAGGTTGCTCGTGTTTCCATTGAAGCCTTGCAGAGACTCAACGAGCGGGACGTGCTCGTCACGTTTCCCGCTCAGAAACCACACTGCACCACTAGGCTCGTACTCAAGACCCCGAAGACCGAAACCAGCACCCGTGTGGTATGGCTTCCGAAAACCGTGGCGCACATGCTCGTGGAGCATAGGAAAAATCAGGAGGAACTAAAGGAGTTCCTTGGAGCGGATTACCATGACTACAATCTTGCGGTTGCCCTTGAAAACGGAAATCCGGTGGAGAGCCGCATCATCCGAAAGCGCCTGCAAATCTTTTGTGACACGACAGGATACGAACGTGTGGACTTCCATTCGCTCCGCCATCTCTCCACGAAGTACAAACTCAAACTGACACAGGGCGATATTAAGTCCGTCCAAGGAGATACTGGTCATGCCGAAGCCCAGATGGTGACAGACGTTTACTCGGAAATTGAAGACGAGAACCGGCGCGAGAACGCGGCTCGCATGGAAGCCGACTTCTACAGTCCTACCGCTAAAAATGGGAAATCATCAGCAACAGAGGATATCGGCGAAGCTCTGGCAGCTATCCTTAAGAACCTGTCACCTGCGCAACTTGCAGCGCTTGTCTCCGCTGCCCGTTAGCAGTGGTTGTTAGCAAGTTGTTAGCAAATCGTCCCAAATGTTGTGCCAGACACACAGGTAGATGTTTTTTGTTAGCAAACAATAGAAACGGAAAAACGGAAAGACGGCTATACCGAAAACTGGAATGCCAGTCGAAAACGGTGTAGCCGTCTGAAAAGGAAAAATGCCGGAAACCCTTGAAAAATCAGGCTTCCGGCGATTTTTACCACACGTCCCAGACAGGAATCGAACCTGCGGCGTTTCGCTTAGGAGGCGAACCCTCTATCCTACTGAGGTACTGAGACACATCATATTCAGTTAGCAAAAAGTCTTCGTTCCAACAACCGCTTAGGAGGCGAGTGCTCTATCCAGCTGAGCTATGACGACACATGCCGCAAACCCTTGATTTTACTGGGTTTCTGGGATTTTTCCCTTCGGCCATATATAAGATTATCAACTCTTTTTCGAGTTGTCAATCTACAGATTTTTTCGAGTTGGTAACATTAGAACGTTCCCCAATTTGGGGAATGCCTCGGCTTTCTCTTAGGAGGCGATTCTTATATTCATTTGACTAATAGAACATATACATATATCATACCGTTTGAACATGAAAATGTCAAATGCTTTTCTAAGAGGATGATCATGGTGAGGTAACAGAGCGGGATCTGATATGTGAAATAGCTTTTACAGGACTTTTTTATGTAAAGCCGAATGTTCTGAAACACATATACAAAAAAGCACGACTAATTTTCAATTAAAAGAAATTTGGTCATGCTTTTTATATAAGTCAAAAATCTTTCCTAAAAATTAATATGCCCCTGCAGCCAGATCTGTGCCTTCAGTCGTCTTCCAACTGCCGGTTCGCCAATCACCTTTTCAACCGGTACGCATACATCAAATTGAAGCTCATTGGTTTCAACTGTAAGAACATAAAGTTTTTTCCCGGTAAGAAGATTTTCGATGGTATCGATATTCAGAATCTCACCAAGGATCGCATACTGATCACATTCAAGACCAGCTGGCATAAAATGCGTATCGACAATACTGTAAATATCTTCCCCGCGAATTCTTTTTGATACTGCGGCATAGGTGTCGATGTCGTCAAGCGTAAGGCTTTCAATGGCATCGGGATTCCCTTCCTTTGCTGCGCTCATAAGCATCATCCGGTTGCGGAGATCTTTCGCTCTCTTGTCCGCAGCACCTGCATCCTTTGTGACCGGAAGCAAAATTTTCCCACTTAAAGCAAGCCCAGAAAAGGTTATAGAGATTGAACTTTTGTTCAGACCACCGAGAGTGGCTTCTTTTATGTATTCCATTCCGTTCTGGATATGGAAAATGATACTGCAGCCGAGCTTTACATCTTCGCAGACACCAATATAGGTCGGTGAGGATGCTTTTTGTTCTACTGCAATATCAGCATAAGAGCTGACTCCACTGCCTGAAAAATATGGGAAATAGCATTCTCTGCGGAACTCTTCATCATTTTCATCGATAAAGCCGCAGGAAGAAATGCCAATCCCGTTGCCGTATTCCCTGCGAAGCTCACAGAGATCTGTGTGCTCGTCCAGGGCAATACGGTCATATCCGGAAAATTTCTTTTCGGATTCAAGAAGAATCTGATACCATTCGCGTTCAGATGCGATATCGTGGAATCCGATAGCGTTTAAATATTTATGCAAAATTTACCTCGTTTTCTATCTGATTTCAGACTTACCGCCCATGTATGGACGAAGTACTTCAGGAATGCGGACAGAACCGTCTGCCTGAAGATTGTTCTCGAGAAATGCGATCAGCATTCTCGGAGGAGCTACTACTGTGTTGTTCAGTGTGTGTGCGAAATATTTGTTTCCGTCACTTCCTTTTACACGGATGCCAAGACGTCTTGCCTGTGCATCACCAAGGTTAGAACAGCTTCCTACTTCAAAGTATTTCTTCTGTCTTGGAGACCATGCCTCTACGTCACAAGATTTTACTTTAAGGTCGGCAAGGTCACCTGAACAGCATTCCAGTGTACGAACCGGGATATCAAGAGAACGGAACAGATCAACAGTGTTTTTCCATAATTTATCATACCATTCTTTGCTTTCTTCTGGTTTGCATACAACGATCATTTCCTGTTTTTCAAACTGATGGATTCTGTATACACCACGTTCTTCGATTCCATGAGCTCCTTTTTCTTTACGGAAGCATGGAGAATAAGAAGTCAGTGTCTTTGGAAGTTCAGCTTCATCAAGCATGGTATCGATGAATTTACCGATCATAGAATGCTCGCTTGTTCCGATCAGATATAAGTCTTCGCCTTCAATTTTGTACATCATAGAATCCATTTCGGCAAAGCTCATAACGCCTGTAACAACATTGCTTCTGATCATGAAAGGTGGGATACAGTATGTGAATCCACGATCAATCATAAAGTCACGTGCATAAGAGATAACTGCTGAGTGAAGACGTGCAATATCTCCCATCAGATAATAGAAACCATTTCCGGCAACCTTTCCTGCACTTTCAAGATCGATCCCGTTGAATTTTTCCATAATTTCTGTATGGTATGGGATTTCAAAGTCCGGAACAACCGGTTCGCCAAATTTTTCAATTTCAACATTCTGGCTGTCGTCTTTACCGATCGGTACAGATGGATCGATGATATTTGGGATAACCATCATATCTTTTTTGATTTTTGCTTCAACTTCTTTTTCTTCAGCAGAAAGTTCTTCCATACGGGCAGCGTTTTCCTGAACTTTTTTCTTAAGCTCTTCTGCTTTCTCTTTTTCGCCATGAGCCATGCATGCACCGATTTCTTTGGAAACTTTATTTTTCTCAGCACGGAGTGCTTCTACTTCGCCTTTGATTTCACGGTTTCTCTTGTCAAGTTCGATTACTTCATCTACAAGTGGAAGCTTTTCATCCTGGAATTTTTTCTTGATGTTTTCTTTTACAACATCCGGGTTCTGTCTTAAAAATTTAATATCTAACATAACTGTTCTCCTGTCTTATTTTTATTACTGTGGTTTGATTGCATCCTGTACATCCGGATCATACATTTCCTGGTAAACGGCCTGATCTAGTGATTCGGCCTCTTCTTCAGAGAGCTCAATGTAACTTTCACCACGCACAATTTCTTTTATATAAGTGTAACAGCCATCTCTGCTGTGCATGGAATTGAGGATCCATCCATTGTTATCATTGTCAAGCATTGTGAGGGCGAAGCTGAGTTTTCCACCCATTTCACCGAAAGCATCGTATTTGACAATACCTACTTTCTGGTAGCTGCTTCGCAACGCGCGATACAATATGCGGATGTCCGCTTTGTTTTCGTGGGCAATGTTGGAAAGCTCGTCGAGTTCATCGAATCTTGCACTGAAACTTTCTTCGAGCGTTTTACCGTCCTGTCCGCGCATGAATACGTTATAGCTTGATTTCAGACGGTTGTATTTCATATTAACATTAATATAAAGAAGAAACATCAATATGATCAGCATGATAAGAAAAAGAAATATATACGCCGGATCAATTCCAATTGATTTCAGAATTTTACTTTCCATATATTATTTTCCTTCCTGTATTGACATCAACAATTCAAATATACGTTCCAGATCGTTGTCCGAATAATATTCAATTTCAATTTTGCCTTTTCCGTTGGCTTTATGATTGACATGGACTTTGGAACCGATGATTGACTTTATACGTTCCTCCAGATCTTCATATACAAATGCATTCTGGATAACAGGCTTTTCTTTTTCTTTTTTGGGTTTCTTCAGTTCTTTGACAAGTTTTTCGGTATCCCTGACACTGAGCTTTTCATCAAATACTTTATTGGCAAGAATATACTGCTGCTCTTTATCCTCGATTGCAAGAAGAGCACGTGCATGTCCGGTTGAAATCATGTCATCGATGATCATCTGCTGTACTCTTTCGTCCAGCTTTAGAAGACGCATGGAGTTTGTAACAGCAGTTCTGCTCTTTGAAACGCGCTCAGCTACCTCATCCTGCTTCAGACGGAATTCATTTAGCAAGCGTTTGTATGCCTGCGCTTCTTCGATTGGATTCAGATTTTCACGCTGAATATTTTCAATAAGAGAAATTTCAACGATTTCCTGATCTGTGTATTCTTTAATGATAACAGGGACCTCTTTGACACCGGCCTGCTTTGCTGCACGCCAGCGACGCTCGCCGGCGATGATCTCGTAGTAATCGTTCCGTTTCTGAACAATCAGAGGCTGCAGGATTCCAAACTGTTTGATTGAATCAGCAAGTTCCAAGAGAGCATCTTCCTCAAAATGTTTTCTTGGTTGGTCACGGTTTGGCTCTACATCATTGATTTTCATCATAATTGGCCCGGCATTCACTACTTCTTTTTTGACCGGTGCAGTATGTTTTGCGGTTTTGTTTTCTTTGATTAAACTATCCAGACCTTTTCCAAGTCCGCCTCGTTTTGCTGTCATGCTTACTCTTCTCCTTTATGAATTACTTCATCTGCTAATAACATATAACTTTCAGCTCCTGTTGAACGAGGATCATATAAGTTGATTGGTAAGCCATGACTTGGGGCTTCTGCAAGTCGTATATTACGTGGAATGATAGTTTTGTAAATTGTCTGATCAAGATTATCTTTTACATTTTCAACAACTTGAAGAGAAAGATTGGTTCTGGCATCATACATGGTAAATACAACGCCTTCCATTTCAAGGTTTTCGTTCAATCTTTCTTTTACAAGCTCGATTGTTTTAATCAGCTGGCTCAATCCTTCAAGTGCATAGTATTCACACTGAATTGGAACCAATACGGTATCGGCTGTAGTCATTGAATTGATTGTCAGCATACTAAGTGAAGGTGGGCAGTCGATAATGACGTAATCGTAATTACTTCTTATCTTAAGCACCTCATCTCTTAATATGTATTCTTTGTTCTCAGTATCGAGCAACTCTATTTCGGCACCAGACAGATCAATGTTTGCGGGAATTACGTCGAGATTTTCAATTGCTTCTTTGCATAGCACCTGATCCATAGTGGCTTCGCCGATTAAAAGATCATATACAGTATAGGCAACATTATCCTTATCTATACCAAGACCGCTGGACATATTCCCCTGTGGATCCATGTCGATTGCGAGAACTTTCTGCCCTTTTGCCGATAAACACGAGGATAAATTGATCGCTGTTGTAGTTTTTCCAACGCCACCCTTTTGGTTGGCAACGGCAATTATTCGTCCCATTGCAATTACCTCCTTTCTAATAGTGTGCAAATATATATGAAGTTTTATTTACATCTAGGTATAATTGTAACACTAAACTTTATCTAAATCTACTAAATGTTTCACGTGAAACATTTATTTTGGCATTTTTTATAAATAAGGGGATTTTTTGCGCGAAACATTCTACACAAAGTGAAATGTGAAAATGTATAAAAACATTCGTAATCCACTCGTTCTTTTCTTGAAAAAAATGGCTACTTACTCATTTTTCGGCGGGTCAAGAGGTCAAAAATCCTCTTGCAAGCAAGCTTACATCGGCTTTCTGACCTTTTGCCCATGGTATCATCATATTTTAGATATATTAAAATATATTTGGCTATGAGCAGCTGGAAAAAGAGAAAACAAAATGTTTCACGTGAAACATTTTGTCGAAAACCAAGGAACAATAACATGATGAAAATCTTTAAACTGTAAGGAGATTATGGTATACTTATCTATAAGCTGCAAGGTGAAACATTACACAAAACAGATACTATTTGCGAGTATGATCTTGCTGAATCGGGGCAAAAATGATTCGGAGAAAGGACAATTAACGATGAAAAATAAATTGAAAAGTTGTGCGGTTTTAGCAACACTTGGTGCGATTACAATCCATCTGATAAATAAAACACTTATAGAAATGGCAACAAAAGACAGCTTGTTAAACTCATCTGAGGGAAATTATTATGACTGGAGATTTGGAAAAATCTATTATAGAAAACAGGGAAATGGTAAACCACTACTGCTGCTTCATGATTTGGATGCAGAAAGCTCTGGCGTAGAATGGAAAAAAGTAGCGGCAATTCTTGCAGAAAAGCATACTGTTTATACCGTGGATCTGCTAGGTTGTGGACGATCTGAAAAGCCAAATATTACTTATACTAATTTCCTTTATGTGCAAATGCTGACAGATTTTATTAAACATATCATTGGCGAAAAGGCAGATGTTGTGGCTACGGGAGAATCGGCTGCTATTGCAGTTATGGCATGCGGAAATGATGAAAATGTGATTGGAAAGATTTGTATGGTGAATCCACTGTCACTTACGGAACTTGCAAAATGTCCGAATAAGAGAACCAAGACGCTGAAATTCCTTATCGAAATACCGATTATTGGTACGCTGCTGTACAACATTATTCATTCAAGAGAAGCGATTGATGAAAAATTTGTGGATAAGTATCTGTATGACGAAGATACGATAGATTATCAGATGACGAAGATATACCATGAATCTGCTCATAATGAAAACGCACATTCAAAATATTTGTTTGCAAGCATCAAAGGTGGATATACAAAGACAAATATTTATCATTGTATTCGCAAGGCGACAAATAGTATCTGTATTATCTCTGGACAATATGATGAAAACAGTATTGAGATTGCTAAACAATATCAGAAGCATGTACCTGCTATAGAATGCATGTGCATAAAGGATACGAGACATCTTCCGCAAATTGAACAACCGGAAGGATTCGCAGAACAGCTGGATATCCTTTTCTCTGCTGAATAATATAAGGTACGTTCAGGTACACATTATAGCCAAATGCGGGATGTACACTTCGGTGTGCATCCCGCATTTGGCTATATATGGCTCTTGATCAACTTTTGCGATTATCTAATAGCAAACAGAACTGGTATTTAACTGGTACTTATTCTGCTCATGAACACCATGAAAACCGACATGCAATTCTGGGAATTTCTATGGAAATTGTCTTTCTCTGAAAAACAAAACAGAAGGATGATTATTGGGCTTTTTGCAGAAATAATCAAGCTAAATGAAAATAAAAAATCAGATTTTAAGCGGGTAAAAAATTGAACTTACCCGCTTTTTGAAATGAAATAGGAAAACAAATTTCTGGCAGAACTGCATACAAAAAATAAAAATACATTTTCAAAGCATACAAAAATTGAACTATCAAAAATACAAAATAGAATAAACTATAACAATTAAAATTGAACTATTATAAAAAGAACTAATAGCAGAAGTTCAAGATAAAGAAAAAAGTTCAATTTCCATTGCGAGATATACAGACTACAGGTATGTATAGCTGTTTATCCGTGGATAGGTTCTTTGGAAGGAAGTCCTGCTTTTCGAGGAAACTTCTTCCCGGTAGGCTTGATTTTTTTGATCTTTACAAATGAACGGCTGATATCACTGCCTGGAAGCTGGAATACAACTGGTTTATTTTGTGTACCTCCAAGGACATGTACTGCGGTTTTTGCAGCGGAAAGTTCATCGACAATATCACCGGATTTGTAAGAAACAAAGAATCCACCAACTTTTACATAAGGGAGGCAGTATTCGGATAATGTAGATAAATTGGCCACTGCACGTGAAACACAGAGGTCAAACTGTTCCCTGTAGTCTGCCTGACGGGCAAAATCTTCTGCTCTGCCGTGGATTGTATGGATATCCGTAAGATTTAACTCTTCAATCACACTGTCAAGGAAACGGATTCTCTTATTTAAAGAGTCAAGCAACGTGATTTTCAGGTGCGGAAAGGCGATTTTTAAAGGAATTCCGGGAAATCCGGCGCCTGTTCCTATATCGATCACGGTTTGAACTTTACTGATATCCAGAGCCTTTACTAATGCAAGGCTGTCGACAAAATGTTTTTCGTTTACTTCTTCGTACTCGGTGATACCGGTGAGATTCATAACCTTGTTCCATTCCACCAGCATTTCGTAATATTTATCAAACTGATTAAACTGGGTCTGCGTTAATGTGATACCTAATTCTGCAAGCTGTTGCTCAAATTTTTTACTCATATTGCTCCTTTTGCCCCTAAAAGTACACATCTTTGCGGAAAATAAACAGTAATTTACACTGCTTTGCACCAAATAGGTACACAATTTCTGAGAAGATAGCACCTTAAAGGTACACGATAAAATGATAATGTTTTTAAATAAATACAATCATGCACCTAAAAGGTATACGAAAAGATGAAAAAACATACTTTTTGCCCTATAAAGTACACGATAAAACCATTTCTTTGAAAATAGATGTGTACTTTTTGGGTGATGCCCTCAAAAGTACACATCTATATAAAGGGAAAAACAGAAACCAGAAATAATGGATTCTGTAATATCCCAAAAAAGATCAAAATACAGGTCTGGTTATCTGGTGGTCTAATGTCCTAGATATACCAGTAATACAGAAATATCGGCAGGTGAGACACCGGAAATACGGGATGCCTGACCGATGGAAAGCGGTCGGAACTGCTTTAATTTCTGCACAGCTTCGATTCGCAGGCTCGGAACAGCATCGTAATCGATATCTGTCGGTATTTTCCTGGTTTCAAGCTTTTTAAACTGTTCTACTTGTTTTAACTGGCGCTTGATATAGCCTTCATATTTGATGTTGATATCAATTTGTTCCATAATCTCTCGGCTGAAGCGTTCTGTTCGCATATGGTCGATAGGTTCGAGAAGCTTGTAATTCAGCTCAGGACGCTTAATAAGCTCAGCAAGTGTAGATCCTGAAGTAAGAGGCGTACTGTCGCAATTTGTGAGAAAATCCGTGATTTCCTGGGAAGTTCCAACGTTGGTATGCTCAAGCCTGTGGATCTCCTTGCGGATGATTTCTTCTTTGTCTAACAACATCTGGTATCTCTCGTCTGAAATAAGCCCTATTTTGTGCCCTATTTCGGTTAGTCTCTGATCGGCGTTGTCCTGGCGCAGGAGTAACCGGTATTCGGCACGTGAAGTCATCATACGATATGGTTCGTGGCTTTCTTTTGTAACCAGATCATCGATCAGAACACCGATATAAGCCTGGGAACGGTCTAAAATTAACTGTTCTCTTCCAAGAACCTCCAGTGCGGCATTGATTCCGGCAATAAGTCCCTGAGCGGCTGCTTCTTCATATCCCGAACTTCCGTTGAACTGACCACCGCTGAACAAACCATGAATAGATTTGAACTCAAGTGTCGGATGAAGCTGTCTTGCATCGATACAGTCATATTCAATTGCGTAAGCATTTTTAACTATTTTTGCGTGTTCAAGACCAGGCACACTTCTGTACATTTCATATTGAACATCCTCTGGAAGTGAACTTGACATTCCGCCGATGTACATTTCATTGGTTTCCAGACCTTCTGGTTCAATGAACACCTGATGCCGTTCTTTATCGGCAAATTTTACAATTTTGTCCTCGATAGACGGACAATAACGTGGCCCGGTGCCTTCGATCATACCAGAATAAAGTGGGGAACGATCCAGGTTTTTACGGATGATCTCATGGGTTGTAGGATTGGTATAGGTAAGCCAGCAGGAAGCCTGCTCAATCTGCACATCTTCTGGATCCGTTGTGAACGAAAAAGGTACGACCCTCTCGTCGCCGAATTGCTCTTCCATTTTGCTGAAATCAATGCTGCGCTTGTCGATACGTGCCGGTGTACCGGTTTTGAAGCGGTACATCTTAATACCAAGCTCCTTCAGACAGTCGGTCAGATAATTTGCTGCCTGCAGTCCGTTTGGACCGGTATGCGTGCTGACATCACCGTAAATGCATCTTGCCTTCAGGTAGGTTCCGGTACACAGTACAACGGCCTTGCAGCGGTATATAGCGCCAGAATAGGTCTGAACGCCCGTTACAGAACCATCTTCCACAAGGATATTGACGACTTCACCTTGCCGGATCTCCAGGTTCTCCTGGTTTTCCAGCGTCTGTCGCATGGTATTGCTGTATTTGTTCTTATCTGCCTGGGCGCGCAGGGAATGAACGGCAGGTCCTTTAGATTTATTCAGCATCTTTGACTGAATAAATGTCTTGTCGATGTTCTTTCCCATTTCACCGCCGAGTGCATCCAGCTCACGTACCAGGTGTCCCTTTGAGGTACCGCCGATATTCGGGTTGCATGGCATCATGGCGATACTTTCTACACTTACGGTGAAAACAATCGTTTTCAGACCGAGTCTTGCGCAGGCAAGGGCAGCTTCGCAGCCGGCATGTCCCGCACCAACTACAACGATGTCGTATGCGTCTTTATTTTCCCATACAGAATTTGCTGAATATTTCATTTACTAAATCTTCTCCTATCGTCTCTCCGGTAATGCTTCCCAGAGATTCATATGCATCCATTAAGTCAATTGTGAAAAAGTCTTCCGGCATCTGGTTTTCAATACTCTCTTCTACCTTTTTCAGGCTGGAAAGTGCATCGGCAAGAGCTGTTTTGTGTCGGATATTGGTGATATAAACCTCATCGTTAAATGAGATATCACCGTGATAAAACATCTCTTTTAAAGTAGATTCCAGTTCATGGATCCCAGTCTCCTCTTTTGCGGAAATATCGATCATTGGCTTAGTTATCAACGTTTCTAATGCCTTTTTATCAACAACTGTGGATAAGTCACTCTTATTCAGTAGTATCACAGCTTTCTTATCCCGGATCATCTCGATGATCCCGTGATCATTTTCATCAAGAGGTCTGGATGCATCGACCACATAGATGATCAGATCGGCTTTTTCTGCGTTTTCTTTTGCTTTATCCACACCGATCTTCTCTACGATATCAGAGGTATCGCGGATTCCGGCGGTATCCATGATGTTTAAAGAAACGCCCTGAAGCTGGATATTTTCCTCCAGAACATCTCTTGTGGTTCCGGCAATTTCGGTTACGATTGCCTTTTCTTCGCCTACCAGAACGTTCATCAGAGAGGATTTCCCGGCGTTCGGTTTCCCGACGATAACCGTCTTGATGCCTTCTTTGATGATACGTCCGTCATCGGCAGTATCCAGAAGACACTGGATTTTCTGCTGCAGATCCTTTACGACGCCCAGGAGACTGTCACCATATCCGTCTACGCTGATATGCTCTGGATCATCCAGTGCACTTTCGATAAAAGCGGTATGGTAAAGGATTACTTCACGGATTTCTTTAATCTTATTGTGGACAGAGCCTTTCAACTGGTTTACCGAGCTTTGTAGTGCATAGTCATTCTTGGAGCTGATGATATCGATCACGGCTTCGGCCTGTGACAGATCCATTCGGCCGTTCAGAAAAGCCCTTTTGGAAAATTCACCCGGTTCAGCAGGTCTTGCACCGTATTTGATCACGGTTTCAAGTATCTTTCTTGTGACAAATACACCGCCGTGACAGTCGATTTCCACAGTATCTTCACCGGTGTAGCTGTGCGGCCCACGCATTAAAAGAACCAGCACTTCATCAATCGTCTGCTCTCCGTCCATGATATAGCCATAGTGAATGGTATGGCTTTTTTGTTCGGACAGAAGCTTCGGGCTTTTGCCTTTGTAAATTTTGTCAATAATAGAAAACGCATCTTCTCCGCTGAGACGTACGATTCCGATTCCGGAATTAGTCATTGCTGTGGAGATTGCTGCGATTGTGTCTGTTTTAAATCCCATTTTATTGCTTCCTTCTATACTTTTGTAATAAATGCGATGTTATCATTTTACCCCGAAAGCTGTCAAAATGGAAGTGCCTATTGTGAAGAGTAGAAAAAAACCGCGTTACTGTTCACAGTACCTGTGACCAGCAACGCATCTCGCCATTTTAAATCGCCTTTGGCGATGGGCGAGATGCCATTCAAGATAAACCGTGCATCCTCCGTGCCAATCAGCGTAGTGATTGACACGGGAGTGAACAGTAAAAAAACCGCAGCCATTAAATGACTGCGGTTTACTGTGAACGATTCAGTTATAACGATGTATGCAACCAATTTGCGTTACTGTTTAACGGCGGTTCGGTGTTACAACAACACGTCTGTATGGTTCTTCGCCTTCGCTGTGGGTAGAAACTCTGTCATCAGCCTGCAGAGCGGAATGGATGATTCTTCTTTCATAAGGATTCATCGGCTCCAGTGAGATCGGCTTTCTGCTTCGTTTTACTTTGTAAGCGATATTCTTTGCGAGATTTTCAAGAGTCTGTTTTCTTCTCTTGCGGTAGTCTTCTGTGTCGAGTTTGACACGTACATAACCATCCTGTGACTTGTTGGCTACACGGTTGGTGAGGTACTGGAGAGAATCCAATGTCTGTCCACGCTTACCGATCAGGATACCCATGTTGTCACCGCTCATCTCAATTGCAAGAGCACCTTCTTCATCAATGGAGGATACGATAGTTACTTCGCCCATTCCCATTGCCTGAAGAACTTCCTGTAAGAATTTCTCACAGATCTTCTGTGTCGCTTCTGTTACAACGGCTACATGAAGTTCTTTCTTTTCTTCATAAACCGGAGCTGCTGCTGTTACGGCAGAGGCTGTTTCTGTTTTGTTTTCTTTTACAAATTCTTTCTTAGGCTCTTTTTTGAAGTCCTTTTTCGAATCTTTTTTGTATTCTTTGTGTTCTTTGTACTCTTTACGTTCTTTGTGTCCAACGAATTCCTTGCAGTCTTTTCGGAAATCCTTCTTGAATTCTTTTTTGATCTCTTCCGGTTTGATTTCTTCGGCTTTGATTTCTTCTGTTACAGTTTTTTTGATACGGGCACGGATAACTGCCTGACGGCTTCCGATTCCAAGGAAGCCTGCACTTCCTTTTTCAATTACGTCATATTCCATCTGATCACTTGCTACGCCGAGCTGGATAGAAGCTTCTGTGATGGCATCGTCTAAAGTTTTTGCTGATACTGTAATCTCATTCATTTGACTTGTCCCCCTATTTCTGGCCTTCGTTAAAGCGCTTTACAAGGTTTGCTTTGTCTGCAAGGCTTCCTGCCTTTGCATTTTCATTTTTCTTCTTGGCTTCTTCAAGCTTTTCTTCAAGTTCTTTTGTCTGAGCAGCTGTTCTTACCGGCTCATGAATGTTTTTTACGTTCTTGTGAGCCATTTTGTTTACATTGCTTGCATCCACTTCGTTTTTGTTCTTGCGTTTTTCAGCAGCTTTTTCCATATTCTCTTTGATCAGTTCATCCATCGGAATCTTATTCAGATGTTTGTTGATAAAGAACTGCTGTACCATACGGACAACGGCACTTGCAACCCAGTAGATTCCAAGACCTGTAGGTAATGTGAAACACATAAATACAGATACAAGAGGAAGGGTAACGTTCATTGTCTTCATGGTTGAAGCCATCTGGTCAGCCTGCGGATTGTTCGTAACTGCAGTTGTCTGCTGAGAAAGCTTCACGCTCAGGTACTGGGAAAGTCCTGAAAGGACAGGAATCAGCACTGCCATGATCACAATTCCCCATGCGCCGGCTTTTACACCGTTGCTAATGAGGTTCATAGGAGTTTCCGCAATGTTAAGTCCAAGGAAGTTATTCATGGACTTTAATGTATCGACGGTGCTGTCGATCGTAGGCTGCAGATCCGGAAGCTTCTTGCCGAGAGTTTCCCAGGTTGAAGTCTGGAATTTGTACAGTACGTCGATCAGTACGTTTTTATCAGAGTAATCATATTTGGAGGCGGACATAAGGATCGGTTTTGCTTCGCCGATCTTTTCCATGACCTTCTGCCATCCATCCTGTGCCATGATAGAGGTAAGAAGCGGTGCGTATACCGCTTTAACCTGCCCAACATAAGCAGGGATGTTGCGGATTACATAGTACATTGCCCAGAGAATTGGGAACTGGATAAACATACTTAAGCATCCGCCGGTCGGTGATACTCCGTATTTTTCATAAACCAATTGTGTTTCTTCCTGCATCTTCTGCATGGAAGCCTGATCATTTTTTCCTTTGTACTTCTGCTGAACCTTCTGGAGCTCAGGGTTCATTGCAGCGGACATCTTGGAAAATTTCTGTTGCTTGATGGTGAGCGGCATCAGTAAAGTGTAGATGACAATTGTCAAAAGAATAATACATACACCCAGGTTGTGAATGCCGATTAAATCCATTACCCGGTAAATACCATCCATGATCTTACCGAGCAGCCAGGCAGCCTGTCCGATGATCGGTGTGCTGACCTGTGTCATTAAAATTCCTGTCATAACCTTTCCTCCATAAACATTTCCGTCCCGGTATTTGGACGGCCTATAGGTTTAAGGCACCGGATCATATCCACCTTTTGCGAATGGATTGCATCTGAGGATTCTCCATACGGTCAGAAGGCCTCCTTTAAACGCCCCGTATTTTTCAATGGCCTCCAAAGCATATTCTGAGCAGGTTGGAATGTAAATACAGTGGGTATATACCTTCATAGGTGATAAATATTTTCTGTAAAAACGAATCAAATATAATAATATCTTTTTCATAATTTCAGTGCCTCGTAGTGTATATCCGTCTTCTCGATATACTGAACTGGCTAATTGCAGTCCGAATAAATGTGATGAAGTTTGCCCAGATGGATGAGAGCGCTTTCAATCTCATGGTATGACCGGTCTTTGGCGGTCGTCCTTGCGATGATCACGATATCATATCCACATTGGAACTGTTCTTCGTGTAACCTGTAACTCTCACGGATCAGCCTTGTTAAATGATGTCTTATGATGCTGTTCCCAACTTTTTTGCTGACGGAAATTCCGACGCGGTTGCGTCCGAGATCATTCGCCAGGAGATACATTACAAGGTACTTGTTGCCATAAGGTTTTCCCTTTCTGTATACAGACTGGAAATCCCTGTTTTTCTTCAATGATTCGGAAAATTTCATACTTTATTCTCCCGATTTACATAAATTTGCATAGAAGAAAAGGCCACATATATGTGACCTATGCTGATAATACTTTTCTTCCTTTTGCTCTTCTTGCTGCAAGAACTTTTCTTCCACCTGCTGTGGCCATTCTTGCTCTGAATCCATGAACTTTCGCTCTGGAACGTTTCTTTGGCTGGAATGTCATCTTCATTGATATCCACCTCCTATCGATTCCTTCTTATATGAATAGAAGCTTATTTACGTTTTTAAGACATCGTACTTCATTATAATCAAAAAAGCTGTCTCCGTCAAGCAGTTTTAATAAAGTTTCGACCCTTATTTTAAGGAAATTATGAATAAGTTTATGGTTTTTGATTGATTCTGAAATCGTTTTAAGGTAGAATATAAGAGTATGATTATGCTTATTTTGAAGATGAATGGGGCAGGAATATGGACGTCATAAAAGAAAAATGGGAAGAGATCATTCAAAAGCTAAAAGTAGAATATTTTCTATCGAACATTTCTTTTGAAACGTGGATACGCCCGCTGGAGGTATATGAGATCAGAGGTAACACTCTGTATCTTACCGTTAATTTTAAGGCGAGCATCGAACACATTCAGAATAAATATCTTCTTCCGCTTAAAGTATGCATCGCGGAAGTTACCGGGACAGAGTATCAGATTAAGTTTATTCCCAGAGATCTGCCGCGCGAGCAGCAGCGCAGATATCTGGAGAAGACTGCGCCCGTAAAAGAGAAGACACATAAGCATAAAGAGGTAAGCCCGATAGCTGAAAAAGCGAATCTGAATCCGAAGTATACGTTTGATACCTTTGTGGTAGGAGGGAATAATAATTTTGCACATGCCGCATCACTGGCAGTTGCCGAATCTCCCGGTGAGGTTTACAATCCTCTGTTTTTATATGGTGGGGTAGGACTTGGCAAGACCCATCTGATGCATTCGATCGCACACTACATACTGGACCGGGAACCATCGAAGAAAGTCCTGTATGTGACAAGTGAGACATTTACCAATGACCTGATCACGGCGATCCGCAACGGAAAAACCGGCAACGATCTGGCGATGAATGCATTCCGCGATAAGTACCGCAATAATGACGTACTTCTGATCGATGACGTACAGTTCATTATCGGCAAAGAAAGTACACAGGAAGAATTTTTCCATACGTTCAATCATCTGCACAATGCCGGAAAGCAGATCGTCATTTCCAGCGACAAACCGCCAAAGGATATGACGACACTGGAGGCGCGTCTGCGGACAAGATTTGAATGGGGACTGATCGCAGATATTTCGGTGCCGGATTACGAGACACGTATGGCGATTCTTTATAAGAAAATAGAACTGGACCAACTGGAAAGATATCAGATTCCGGATGAGGTGATCCAGTATATTGCGATGAACATCAAGACCAATATCCGGGAACTGGAAGGCTCACTTAACAAGCTGATCGCATTATACCGGATCGGTGGAAGAAAGAACTTTGATGTTTCTCTGGCGGCAGAAGCACTGAAGGATATGATCGCACCGGACGATAGCCACAAGGTGACGCCGGAGCTGGTTCTGGATGTTGTCTCCGATCATTTTAATGTTTCCGTTTCTGAACTTAAGGGAAGTCGGAGAAATGCAAGAACGGCCGGAGCCAGACAGATCGTGATGTACCTGTGCAGGCAGATGACGGATGCGTCTCTTCAAAGTATCGGTGATCTGCTCGGAGGGCGTGACCATTCCACTGTGAACCACGGTGTGGACAAGATTGCCCGGGATGTGGAAAAAGATGAGACTTTGAGAAATACGATCGAGATCATTCAGAAGAAAATCAGCCCGCTGTAGAAAAGTTTTCCATGATCTGCCAGGGAAGAAAAAGAACTGTCCACGGACTTGTCAAAGCTTTAAATCCTTTCGGATCAAGGCCTTAAAGTACTTGTCCACAATTCAACAGACACTACTAAGATAACTACGGATTTGTTTTATATAAATATATATTTTGCGCGTCGAAAGGAGTTTTACACATTATGAAAATCAGATGTCTTAAATCAGATCTTGTGAAAGGGGTCAGCATTGTATCAAAGGCTGTTCCGACAAAGACAACCATGCCGATCCTGGAATGCATTCTGATAGATGCAACTACAGATATTATCAAACTTACAGCGAACGATATGGAGCTTGGGATCGAGACTGTGATCAGAGGGCAGATCGATGAGAAGGGAATGATCGCACTGGATGCGAGGATTTTCTCAGATATCGTAAGAAAGCTTCCTGATAATGAAATCGTGATTGAAAGTGGAGTGAACTTTCAGACGCTCATTACCTGTGAAAAAGCAAAATTCAATATTTCCGGTAAATCCGGTGAAGATTTTTCTTATCTGCCGTATATTGAGAGAGAAAATCCGGTTTCCATTTCCCAGTTCACACTGAAAGAAGTGATCCGCCAGACCATTTTCTCAATTGCAGACAACGACAGCAACAAACTGATGACAGGAGAACTCTTCGATATGAACGGGGATATTCTGAAAGTGGTATCCCTTGACGGACACCGTATTTCCATCCGCAAGATCGAGCTGAAGGAATCTTATGAACCGAAGAAGATCGTGGTTCCGGGAAAGACCCTGATCGAAGTCAGCAAGATCCTTTCAGGTGAAGCAGACAGCGAAGTGAGACTGTATTTCACAGCCAACCACATTGTATTTGAATTTGATGATACCGTTGTAGTATCCAGACTGATTGAAGGAGAATATTTCCGTATCGAGCAGATGCTGTCCAATGATTATGAGACAAAGGTAAGAATCAATAAAAGAGAACTCCTGAACTGTATTGACCGTGCAACTCTTCTTGTAAAAGAAGGTGATAAGAAGCCGATCATCATCAACATTCAGGATGAAATGATGGAACTTAAGATCAAGTCAGAGAAGGGTACGATGGATGAAGAGATTATGATCACTAAAGAGGGAAAAGACCTCTTGATCGGCTTCAATCCAAAGTTCCTCATTGACGCACTTCGTGTCATTGATGACGAAGAAGCAGATCTTTACTTTATGAATGCAAAGGCTCCTTGCTTTATCAAGGATGAAGGAGAAAGCTATGTATACCTGATTCTTCCGGTGAACTTCAGTGGAGCAGTATAGGAATTTAGAGAGGACAAAAATTATGGAGACAATCAAACTCAGAGATGAATTTATCAAGCTTGGTCAGGCACTGAAAGCAGCAGGTCTTGTAGGATCCGGTGTGGAAGCCAAGGAAGTCATTACAGAAGGTCTGGTAAAGGTTAATGGAGAAGTAGATACCAGACGTGGTAAAAAATTATATGACGGCGACGTTGTTACATTTAACGGAGAAGAGATCAAGATTGAAAAATAGGCTGGCACAGGTATGATTATCAAATCATTAAAATTAAAAGATTACAGAAATTATGAAATATTGAATATTGAATTTGATCATGCCACGAATATTTTTTACGGTGATAATGCGCAGGGCAAGACGAATATCCTGGAAGGGGTGTATTTGTCGGGAACCACGAAGTCTCACAGAGGGACGAAGGACCGGGATCTGATCCGATTCGGGCAGGATGAGGCTCATATTGAGACTGTCATTGAGAAAAATGGCGTTCCATGGCAGATCGATATGCACCTGAAGAAGAACAGTCCGAAAGGGATTGCGATTAACAAGGTCCCGATCCGGAGGGCGAGTGAGCTTTTCGGTCTGACGAATTTTGTGTTTTTCTCGCCGGAGGATCTGAACATTATTAAAAATGGTCCGGCGGAGAGGAGAAGGTTCATGGACCTGGAGCTTTCACAGCTTGATAAGGTGTATCTTAGTGACCTGGCAAATTATAACCGCACACTCAATCAGCGGAACCGTCTGCTGAAGGATGCCTATTACAGAGATGATATACTGGACACACTGGATGTATGGGATATGCAGCTGGTTCAGTATGGAGAAAAGATTATTCAGAGAAGGCTCCGGTTTATCGAGGAGGTCAATGCGATAATCGGAGACATTCACCATAAACTGACGGGAGGCAGGGAAAGGATCGGCCTTTCGTATGAACCTGGATGCGGAGCACTTTCACTTGAGGCGGCGCTTGAGAAGAACAGGGAGCGCGATATCAGGATGAAGAGTACCTCGGTGGGACCTCACCGGGATGATATCTGTTTTATGGCAGGTGGGATCGACATCCGCAGATTCGGATCGCAGGGGCAGCAGAGGACAGCGGCACTTTCGCTGAAACTGTCTGAGATCGAGCTGGTACGGCAGATCATAAAGGATACGCCGGTGCTGCTGCTTGACGATGTATTGTCTGAACTTGACAAACACAGGCAAAACTATTTACTGGACAGTATTCATGATATACAGACTCTGATCACCTGTACGGGACTTGACGAGTTTGTCAATCATCGATTTTCAATAAATAAAGTATTCCATGTTCAGAACGGACATGTATCAAAAGAGAATTAGGAGGATCAATATGAGTGCAGAATATGGAGCAGACCAAATCCAGATACTGGAGGGGCTGGAAGCAGTAAGAAAGAGACCTGGTATGTATATTGGCAGTACATCTTCAAGAGGACTTCACCATCTTGTCTATGAGATCGTTGACAACTCGGTGGATGAAGCGCTTGCAGGATATTGTGATCATATCCAGGTGTTCATCAATCCGGATAATTCAATTACGGTTATAGATAACGGACGTGGTATTCCGGTGGGGATCAACCACAAAGCGGGACTCCCTGCGGTAGAGGTTGTATTCACCGTGCTTCATGCCGGCGGTAAATTCGGCGGTGGAGGATACAAGGTATCCGGTGGACTTCACGGTGTAGGAGCTTCCGTTGTAAATGCGCTTTCTGACTGGCTTGAGGTTGAGATCTGCCACGAAGGGAAGGTGTACAGACAAAGATATGAAAAAGGACATGTTGTTTACAAGCTGAAGGTTGTAGACGAATGTGATCCGGAGAAGACAGGAACAAAGGTAACCTTCCTTCCGGATGAAACTATTTTCGAAGATACAGTATTTGATTATGATACGTTAAAACAGAGATTCCGTGAGATGGCGTTCCTTACCAAGGGACTTCGCATCAGCCTGACTGATCTCCGGGATGAAGAACCGAAGGAAAGAGTGTTCCACTATGAAGGCGGTATCAAGGAGTTCGTTCAGTACTTAAATCGCAGTAAGACTCCGCTTTATGAGCAGATCATCTACTGTGAAGGAACAAAAGATAATGTAGAAGTTGAAGTTGCAATGCAGCACAATGATTCTTATACAGATAACACCTATGGTTTTGTAAATAATATCACAACACCGGAAGGTGGGACCCATGTGGTCGGATTCAGAAATGCGATCACAAAGACCTTTAACGACTATGCGAGAAAGAACAAATTATTAAAAGACAGTGAGCCGAATCTTTCCGGTGAGGATATCAGGGAAGGTCTTACAGCAATCATCAGTGTTAAGATCGAGGATCCTCAGTTTGAAGGACAGACCAAGCAGAAGCTCGGTAACAGTGAAGCGAGAGGTGCGGTTGACAGTATCGTCAGCAGCCAGCTTCAGATCTTCCTTGAACAGAATCCTGCTATTGGAAAATCAATTGTTGAGAAGTCGGTTATGGCGCAGAGAGCAAGAGAGGCGGCCAGAAAGGCGAGAGATCTTACCAGAAGAAAATCCGCACTGGAAGGCATGTCACTGCCTGGAAAGCTTGCAGACTGTTCAGACAAAGATCCATCCAAGTGTGAGATCTACATCGTAGAGGGAGACTCTGCGGGAGGTTCTGCAAAGACAGCCCGTGACAGAGCGACCCAGGCAATCCTGCCACTTCGTGGAAAGATCCTGAATGTAGAGAAGGCAAGACTGGATAAGATCTACGGTAATGCCGAGATCAAGGCAATGATCACTGCATTCGGTACAGGAATCCATGATGATTTCGATATTTCCAAACTGAGATATCACAAGATCATCATCATGACCGATGCCGACGTTGATGGAGCACATATCAGTACACTGCTTCTGACATTCCTCTATCGTTTTATGCCGGAGCTGATCAAACAGGGCTATGTATATCTGGCTCAGCCGCCGCTTTACAAGCTGGAGAAGAACAAGAAAGTCTGGTATGCATACAGCGATGAAGAACTGGCGAAGATCATCAGCGAAGTCGGACGTGATCAGAACAATAAGATTCAGCGATACAAAGGTCTGGGTGAGATGGACGCAGAGCAGTTATGGGATACCACAATGGATCCGCAGCATCGAATCTTAAGAAGAGTGACAATGGACGATGAGACATCTTCCGAACTGGATCTTACCTTTACAACCCTGATGGGAGATAAAGTAGAACCAAGACGAGAATTTATCGAAGAGAATGCAAAATTTGTTAAGAACTTAGATATATAGGAGAATACCAATGGAAGATAATATTTTTGATAAAGTTCATGAAGTGGATATGAAAAAAACCATGGAAGAGTTCTATATCGATTATGCCATGAGTGTTATTGCTTCTCGTGCGCTTCCGGATGTAAGAGACGGTCTGAAACCTGTTCAGAGACGTATTCTTTATTCGATGATCGAGTTGAACAACGGTCCTGACAAGCCGCATCGTAAATGCGCGCGTATCGTCGGTGATACCATGGGTAAATATCACCCGCATGGTGACAGTTCTATTTACGGAGCCCTCGTTAATATGGCACAGGACTGGTCTACCCGTTACATTCTTGTAGACGGTCACGGTAACTTCGGTTCTGTGGACGGTGACGGTGCTGCCGCAATGCGATATACCGAGGCAAGACTTAGTAAGATTTCGATGGAAATGACAGCGGATATCAATAAAGATACCGTTGATTTTGCACCGAACTTTGACGAGACAGAAAAAGAACCGACCGTACTTCCGTCAAGATTCCCGAACCTTCTGGTAAACGGAACCTCCGGTATCGCGGTAGGTATGGCAACCAATATCCCACCGCACAACTTAAGAGAAGTCATCGGTGCGGTTGTGAAAATTATTGATGACCAGATTGAAGATAAAGATGAGACCACGATCGAAGAGATCATGGAGATCATCAAAGGACCTGATTTCCCAACGGGAGCAACAATCCTTGGAACAAGAGGAATCGAAGAGGCTTACCGTACAGGACGTGGAAAGATCCGTGTGCGTGCGGTATCCAATATCGAGCCAATGCAGAATGGAAAGCACAGAATCGTAGTAACCGAGCTTCCGTATATGGTCAACAAAGCCCGCCTGATCGAGAAGATCGCGGAGCTTGTAAGAGATAAGAAGATTGATGGAATCACAGACCTGAGCGACCAGTCAAGCCGTGAAGGTATGCGTGTCTGCATCGAATTGAGAAGAGATGTGAACCCGAATGTCGTTCTGAACCAGCTTTACAAGCATACACAGCTGCAGGATACATTTGGTGTGATCATGCTTGCATTGGTCAATAATGAGCCGAAGGTTATGAGCCTTCTGGAAATCCTGAACCATTATCTGAAACATCAGGAAGACGTTGTGACCAGACGTACAAAATACGAGCTGAATAAGGCAGAAGAACGTGCACACATCTTGGAAGGTCTGCTGATCGCCCTGGATAACATTGATGAGGTTATTAAGAGCATCCGTGGATCCAAGACCGTACAGATTGCGAAAGCAGAGTTGATGAGCCGCTTTAACTTAAGTGATGCACAGTCCCAGGCTATCGTGGATATGCGTCTGAGAGCTCTGACCGGTCTGGAAAGAGAGAAGCTGGAAACAGAGTATGCAGAGCTTGAGAAGAAGATTGCAGAGTACAAGGCGATCCTCGCAGACAGAAAGCTTCTGCTTGGCGTAATTAAGAAAGAAATCCTTGTGATCTCTGAAAAATATGGAGATGACAGAAGAACGGCCATCGGATTTGATGAATACGACATTTCTACAGAGGATCTGATCCCGAGAGAAGATGTAGTGATCACCATGACCAAGATGGGATACATTAAGAGAATGAGCAACGATACTTTCAAGAGCCAGAATCGTGGCGGCAAGGGTATCAAGGGTATGCAGACTCTGGATGAAGACTATGTAGAAGAGCTGTTCATGACCAATACTCACCAGTATATTATGTTCTTTACCAATACCGGACGCTGCTATCGCCTGAAGGGATATGAGATTCCGGAAGCAGGAAGAACTTCCCGAGGTACAGCAATTATCAACATCCTTCAGCTTCAGCCGGATGAGAAGATCACAGCAATGATTCCGATCAAGGATTTCAAGGAAGGTGACTATCTGTTCATGGCAACCAAGAAAGGTCTTGTTAAGAAGACTCCGATCCTGGATTACGCAAATGTAAGAAAGACAGGACTTGCTGCGATCACACTCCGTGAGGATGATGAACTGATCGAAGTTAAGATTACGGATGATGAAAGAGATGTTATTCTCGTTACGCAGTATGGTCAATGCATCCGTTTCCATGAATCTGATGTACGCTCAACCGGAAGGACCTCTATGGGCGTTCGTGGTATGAATTTAAGTGACCGTGATGAAGTTGTTGCAATGCAGCTTGATGCGCAGGGTGAAGAGCTTCTGATCGTATCTGAAAAGGGTATGGGCAAGAGAACCCGCATGGAAGAATTCACAGCCCAGAACCGTGGTGGAAAAGGCGTGAAGTGCTATAAGATCACAGAGAAGACCGGAAATGTAGTCGGTGCGAAGGCAGTAGGTCCGGATGATGAGATTATGATCATCAACACAGATGGTATCGTGATCCGTATGGAATGTGCGGGGATTTCCGTACTCGGAAGAATCACATCAGGTGTTAAACTGATCAATCTGAAGGAACACGAAGAAGTTGCAAGTATCGCAAAGGTACGCAGGGCTTCAGGTGAACTGGAGGAAAACGCAGAAGAGACTGCAGAAGAAGCAAATACAGAAGCAACTGTTGAGACGGTTGTAGAAGAGCAGACAGAAGAATAAAGATCTGAGCGAAAGTAGAAATACAGAAGTAGGATAAATCATAAAGAGACTGGACAGGGAATATGCAAATGCCTTGTCTGGTCTCTTGCTTTGTTTTGTGAGGCTGCATGGAAAGAAATGTTATGGCATGGCTTACGTTTGCTCTGGTAAAAGCCAGATTAAAAAAACAAAGAAGTCCGGAAACGCTGCGGCAAACAGGCATTTCCGGGCTTTGTAGAGGGGGCTGAATTATTATTTTACCAGACTTCAAATGTTCTGGCAGATGCCGTGCATCTTACTGTGCAACAGCTCCGAGTCTTTTGCGGATTTCAGGTCCGATGATCATGGCGATCACCATCTTGATCAGGTCCGCCGGGATAAATGGAATGACACATACTGCAAGGGCAGCAGATACAGTGTAACCTGCCTGAATGCAGAACCATGCAGTTCCGAATGCATAGCAGATTACAGTCCCAACGATCATTCCAAGAATCTGGATCCATCTCTGACTGAATTTGTCAATTACAATACCGGCAATGATTGCCATTGGGATGAAACCAATGATATATCCGCCAGTTGGTCCGGCAAGCTTTCCGATTCCTCCGGTGAATCCGGAAAATACAGGAAGTCCCACAAGTCCGAGAAGAAGATAAAGGATATAGCTGATCGTTCCTTTCTTCCAATCCAGAAGATAGAGAGAAAGATAAATTGCAAAGTTGGTAAGTGAAATCGGTACCGGTCCGATCGGTATGGAAAGCGGTGCAAGAATGCAGGTGACAGCGGTCATAAGAGCGGTGACAGCCATTGCGTAAGTATTGGTAGTTCTAAGTGTCTGAGTGTTTCCCTGAGTCATGTTAAGTATTCTCCTTTTAGAATGTTAATAATGTTCGGCGTGTCAATAAATTAAGCAGATTCGATCTCGTATGTAAAACCGGCATCCGTAATCGTCCGGATCGTATCTTTGATTCCCTGACCATCTGCGGTCAGATAACCGGAAGCGAAGATGGAATCTACAACGCTGAGAAGCTTCTTTTCTTCACCTTTAAAATAAACCTCACGTCCGGCAGCACAACGGATATCTGACTGCGGAACCAGAAGTCTTGCAAGGCAGAGAACCTTCATGCAATACTCAGTTGTGAGTTCGGAAATATCAGCATCACCGAGCGGAGTTCCCGGAATTGGCAACAGGAAGTTGATCGGCAGAGCTTCCGGCTGGATCTCACGAAGCTCCAGAAGCATATCAACAACATCCTCTTTGCTTTCGCCCATTCCAATGATTCCGCCACTGCAGATTTCAAATCCAAGTCCCTGAAGCATTTTGATATTCTGAACGCGCTGCTCAAAAGTATGGGTAGAACAGATGTGACTGTAGTAAGCCCGGCTGCTGTTCAGGTTGTGGTTGATCCGGTCGAGTCCGGCTTCTTTTAACATTAGAGCCTGTTTTTCAGTAAGAAATCCGATGGAACAGCAAAGGTGGGTTCCGTCTTCCTTCATCTTGCGGATCTTAGAAGCCAGTTCTTCGATCTCTTCGTCGGTGAATTTCATACCGCTGAGTCCGATGCAGTGTCTGGAAAGATGATGTTCATTTACAAAATCATTATCTTTATATAACTTCTCATCAGCTACCCACTTATATTTGTCGATATCGGCTTTTGAACGACAGGATTGTGCACAGTAAGCGCAGTCCTGTGAGCAGTTACCGCTGCGGGCATTGGTAAGAATATGAATACTTACATGATTGCCCTTATATTTTCTGCGCAGTTTTTCAGCTTGTGCAATGAGCTGATCGAGTTCTTCGTCCGGTGTATTCAGGATTGCAATCGCATCTTCTCGTGAAAGCACCGGATCTGTAGTTGTTTCAATTTCAGAAATCATAAGTAAACCTTCCTTGGTAAAAAAATATCAAATACATTCCACACTTTACCATGCAAAAGAAAGAATGTCAACTTAAAATTTTATAAGGTTAACAATTGGAGGTAATACAGGTTTATTTGAAGATGATTACATTGCAGATGAAAAAAAACCATAGTATAATAAAAATCAGATTATGAAATGCAGGAGGAAAAACCAATGCGTACATTGAACGTGGAAGAGATTTCAAAGAATATCAAAGAAATGTGCATTGAAGCGAACCATTTTCTTTCAAAAGATATGGACATTGCGATGAAAAATGCAGTTTCAACAGAGAAGTCACCACTGGGGAAAAAGATATTAAGTCAGCTTCAGGATAATCTGAAGATCGCCGGAAAAGATATGATCCCAATCTGCCAAGATACTGGAATGGCAGTCGTATTTCTTGAGATCGGACAGGATGTACATTTCGAAGGCGGCAACCTGGAAGATGCGGTAAATGAAGGAATCCGTCGGGGTTATGTTGACGGATATCTGAGAAAATCCGTCGTGAAAGATCCGATTCTCAGAGAGAATACAAAAGATAATACACCGGGAATCATTCATTATAAAATTGTTCCGGGCGATCAGGTGAAGATCAAGGTCGCACCAAAAGGCTTTGGAAGCGAAAATATGAGCCGTGTATTTATGCTGAAACCGGCAGACGGAATCGAAGGAGTAAAGGAAGCAGTTCTTACGGCAGTAAAAGATGCCGGCCCGAATGCCTGTCCTCCGATGGTTGTCGGCGTGGGAATCGGCGGCACATTTGAAAAATGCGCACTGATGGCAAAAGAAGCACTTACAAGAGAAGTCGGAAGCCATTCAGACATTCCATATGTAAAAGAACTGGAAGAAGAATTACTGGAGCGGATCAACAAGATTGGAATCGGACCGGGCGGACTTGGGGGAAGTACAACCGCGCTGGCTGTCAGTGTCAACACTTATCCGACTCATATTGCCGGACTTCCGGTAGCTGTAAATATTTGCTGTCATGTTAACCGCCATGTGATCCGCACTATTTAATTTACCGGGGGATCCTGAAAAGACTTTCCGTGCCGAAGATATGTACTCGTGCGAAGATGAAGCATGTTACAAATGGTTTCTGCCCGGTGAGAGGATGTGTAATATTTAAAGGAAATGAAAAGAGGATAATTATGAATACAAATGTAGACGTAGACGCAATGCGAAAAGATGCGGTTGAGATTTTTCAGAAAGGGTTCGCCTGTTCAGAGTCGGTGATCTATGCGATTAAAAAGGGCTTTGATCTTGATCTGTCAGATGATGCGATCGCTATGTCATCCGGATTCCCGTGGGGGCTCGGAGATGGTGGCTGTATTTGTGGTGCGCTTGCAGGAGCAACCATGTGCATCGGCTATTTTTTCGGAAGAAGAACACCTGGAGATGAAGCCTTTTTGAAATGCCAGCGGCTGACGAAAGAGTTTCACGACGCATTTAAAGAACATTGCGGAGCAACCTGCTGTCGTGTGCTGACAAGAGGAAAAGAAAAAAATTCTCCGGAGAGAAAAGCGCAGTGCATTAGTTTTGTAGACTTTACAGTTGAGAAACTGGCTGAAATTATTTTAAGAGAATTATAAGACTCCTGTTAGCAGTTAAAAACGTCGCAGCAGAATACAGAAAAAGAATCAGGAAGGAAAAGGATATGGAAAGACATATTACAGTTCCAGTAGCAAAGGAAGAAATACAGGATTTAAGAGCAGGAGATTATGTATATCTTACGGGAGTTATTTATACCGCCCGTGATGCTGCTCATAAAAGAATGGATGAAGTGCTTTCGGAAGGAAAAGAGCTTCCACTTGATATTAAGAATCAGATGATTTATTATATGGGACCATCTCCGGCGAGAGAAGGAAGACCGATCGGCTCAGCAGGACCGACAACAGCAAGCAGGATGGACAAATATGCACCACGCCTTCTGGATCTGGGGCTTGGCGGAATGATAGGAAAAGGGAAAAGAAGTCAGGCTGTTCAGGATGCGATCGTGAGAAATAAAGCAGTTTATTTTGCAGCAGTCGGAGGAGCAGGCGCGCTTCTTTCAAAATGTATCAAAAGAGCAGATGTGATCGCATATGATGATCTTGGCACAGAAGCGATCCGCCGCCTAGAGATCGAAGACCTTCCGGCAATTGTTGTGATCGACTCCGAGGGCAATAATTTATACGAGACAGCCGTCAAAGAGTATGCGGAGGAATAGGGAATGAATTGTGTAAAAAGAATTGCACTTATGGTAATTCGGAATATTCTGCTTGTTCCGTTTATGTGGTGCAAGCTGTGTTACTATGCCGCGCACGTAGACAAGTATCCGGAGATCACCCGATATAAGCTTCTGAAATATATTGTCAAAAGAGCCAATAAAGGCGGAAATGTAACAATCGAAGCATATGGAAAAGAAAACATCCCCAAAGAGGGAGGGTTTATGTTTTTTCCGAATCATCAAGGGCTTTATGACGTACTCGCAATTGTTGATGCCTGCCCGCGTCCGTTTTCGGTGGTGGCAAAAAAAGAAGTGGCAAATGTTCCACTTCTCAAGCAGACATTTAAATGTATGAAGGCCTACATGATCGACCGCGAAGATATCCGTCAGTCTATGCAAGTGATCATGGATGTTACAGAGGAAGTAAAGAAAGGAAGGAACTATCTGATCTTTGCAGAAGGAACCCGCTCGAAGATGGGGAACAAGCTTCTTGAGTTTAAAGGTGGAAGCTTCAAGGCGGCAACAAAAGCGAAATGCCCGATCATACCGATTGCGTTGATCGATTCTTTTAAACCGTTTGATACAAATAGTATCGCACCGGTAACGGTACAGGTACATTTCCTGGAACCGATTTATTATGAAGAATATCAAAATATGAAGACGACAGAGATCGCGAAAGAAGTAAAAAGAAGAATAGAAGAAACCATATCTGAATATGAACCAAAGGAAGCATAAAATAAAGATAAGGTAAAAAGGACAGACTCTTTGCTAGATATAGTGAAAAAGAGTCTGTTTCTTCTATATATAGATAATTAGAAAACAAACTTAAAAAAAGAAAAAAATAATCGAAAAAACCGTTGACAGAAAAAGGGTTCTTAGGTATAATTATCAATGCGCTGTGGAGTTACATTAAAAGTATGTAAACACACAGTTAAATACAGACCTTGGATCGGGCTGAGGAGAAATACTCAAGAGGCCGAAGAGGCGCCCCTGCTAAGGGTGTAGGTCGGGCAACCGGCGCGAGGGTTCGAATCCCTCTTTCTCCGTTTTGTTTGAAAATAACTTTTGAAAAAACTTCAAAAAAGTTATTGACAAGCAAGAAAATATATGATAATATATCAGAGTTGCTGTTTGAGAGATTCAAAAAAGCAACAAAAAATAATTTAAAAAAGTTGTTGACAAACATGAAACACTTTGATATAATATAAAA
>NZ_JAQDKN010000010.1:619-112035 GCF_027662015.1 Coprococcus sp. AM100_B19A | reverse complement strand
CTCTGCATGCCACTCCTTAGTCTCTGTCTCGACCAGCGAACGAATGTTATCTTACCACGCCTTTCCGGAATTGTCAATGTTGTTTTTATATTTTGCGCAATTCAGAATATTCTGACATTTTGATGCTTCAGTTCAGTCCTCCGCTTCCGCTTAAGTAAACTATTTCCTTACTCGCCAGAATCGGAATCTTTAAAGATCTTTAACTTTTATAATTTCGTAATTGCTATGTAAAAGAGGGAACAGAAATTATCACATCTATCCTGTTTCCTCTTTACATGTTCTCCTACTCAATCAGTCCGATTGCCTCGTTAATGCTTTTCACTCCAATGATTTTGATCCCACCAATACTCTTCACGCTATCCAGAGATACTTCCGGCACAATACACGTCTCAAATCCAAGCTTCTTCGCCTCTGCCACCCGCTGTTCCGGCATATTTACCGCACGGACTTCTCCACTTAATCCAACTTCTCCAAACACAATCGTCCGTTCATCAAATGGTCTGTTCTTATAGCTTGATACGATCGCCATCACGATTCCAAGGTCTATCGCGGGTTCATTGATCTTGATACCTCCGGCAATATTTACATAGGCATCATAATTTCCAAGATGATATCCAATCCTTTTTTCCAAAACCGCCATCAGAAGGTTCACCCTGTTGTAATCTGTTCCTGCTGCTGTTCTTCTTGGCATTCCAAAATTGCTTTCGCATACCAGCGCCTGGATTTCCAGCAAGATCGGACGTGTTCCTTCCATAGAACATGCCACAACAGATCCAGATGCATTTTCCGGGCGCCCATTCAGCATAAATTCTGACGGATTTTCCACCTCCCGAAGACCATCTCTTCGCATTTCAAATACACCAATCTCATTCGTCGAACCAAAACGATTTTTCACTCCTCGAAGAATCCGGTAAGATGCATGCCTGTCTCCTTCAAAATACAGAACCGTATCTACCATATGTTCCAATACTCTTGGACCGGCGACAGTTCCTTCTTTTGTAACATGTCCGACAATAAAAATCGAAATCCCAAGCCCTTTTGCAAGCTGCATCAGCGTATTTGTTGCCTCTCTGACCTGCGACACACTTCCCGGTGCGGAACCGACTTCTTCACTGTACATTGTCTGAATCGAATCAATGATCACGGTATCTGGTTTTTCCTTTTCAATCACATTGCGGATCAGTTCCAGATTAGTCTCACAAAGCAAAAGCAGATGATCATTAAATTTTCCCATCCTCTGTGCACGCAATTTAATCTGGCGAAGCGATTCTTCCCCTGATATGTACAAAACCTTTCGTTCTTTTTTTGCCAGTTTCTGACACACCTGCAGGAGCAGCGTTGACTTACCGATTCCCGGATCACCGCCTACCAGAATCAGGGAACCCGGTACGATTCCGCCTCCCAGTACACGATCCAGTTCTTTAATCTCGGTTGTCACCCGCTCTTCATTCTCTGTCTTTACTTCTGACAATGGTACAATACGAATCTCTTTTGCCGCTTTAACTGCTGCCGTATTCGATGTTGTCACACACTCTTCCACGAAAGAGTTCCATTCCTTGCACATTGGACACTGCCCCAGCCATTTTGATTCTTCATGCCCACAATTCTGGCAGAAAAAAACCGACTTTTTTGCCTTCGCCATATTCCATCTCCTTATCTATCTTAAAAAATTACCAACTGCTTCTCTTGCCTGTTCCCAGTTTATATACTTTCGGTAAAGAAAGAGCCTGCCGAAGCAGACTCTTTTACTTTTCTTAAATACCTATGTACTTCAAACAACTCTTGCTGTAATCATTGTCCTACTTTCTTACAACCTTGATCTCAACGCTTTCTTTTCCAAGTTCCGCACTTACACTAAGCTTTGCGCTTAAGTTTGTCTTCATATCACCAACATTCATATCATTCATATATACGATATAATCTGTATCCGGTTCAAGTTCCAGTGTGATCTGTGCATCTCCTGTCCCTGATACCTTGAATGAGATCACATCTTCTGATACTTCAAAATGCTCTACTGCAGTTCCCGGAACAGATTCATATACGAACATTCCATTCTTTTCAAGCTTTGTAATCTCTTTAAATGTCTTTACTTTATATATATCTCCCTGAAATTCAAATCCATCCTTTTTTGTCTTTGTATCCAGAGTGTAATCACCGAAACTGAGTGTTCCGTCTAATTCACTTCTGATAAGTTCTTTGACTACTGTCATTGTTCAAATCCTCCTAATGGTCTTTCTCTTTCGACTTGTGGACTGTGAATTTTCCACATCCGAACCGTTTTTCTTATTATATAATAAAACTTCTTCTTTTGCTAGCTGTTTATCTCTCTGACTGTAAATTTTATTTCCTTTTTAGAAATACCGGCTTCCACATGGTCTCCACGTTTGATCTCACCATTCAAAAGTGCTTCCGCAAGTTTGTCTTCCAACTGGCTCTGTACTGCCCTTCTCAGCGGTCTTGCACCATACTTCTTGTCACTTCCGGTCTCAACGATATGCTTCTTCACAGAATCACGCACAACCAGTATAATTTCAAGCTGCTCTTTTGCTCTCTGCACAACTTCTTTACACATCAGCCCTACGATCTTCTTCATATTGTCCTCATTCAGCGGATGGAATACGATGATCTCATCAATACGGTTCAGGAACTCTGGGCGGAATAACTGCTTTACTTCGTCCATCACATTTGCTTTCATACGCTTGTAATCCGCCTTCTGGTCTTCCTGCTGGGTAAATCCAAGCTTCTTCGGTTCAATGATTGCCTTGGCACCTGCATTGGACGTCATAATGATAACCGTATTGCGGAAATCTACTTTTCTTCCCTGCGAATCCGTAATATGTCCGTCATCCAGTACCTGAAGTAAAATATTAAACACATCCGGATGTGCTTTCTCAATCTCATCAAACAAAATGACAGAATATGGATTTCTGCGTACTTTTTCGCTGAGCTGTCCGCCATCCTCATGTCCCACATACCCCGGAGGCGATCCGATCATCTTGGATACACTGTGCTTCTCCATATATTCGGACATATCTACCCGGATCATATCCTCTTCATTGCCAAAGAGTGCTTCTGCAAGAGCTTTGGAAAGCTCTGTCTTTCCGACACCTGTAGGACCAAGGAATAAGAATGAACCAATCGGACGTGCCGGATCTTTCAATCCCACTCTTCCTCGTTTTACCGCTTTGGAAAGTGCCTGGATTGCCTCTTCCTGACCAATCACACGCTTCTCCAGTGTTTTATCCAGCTTTTTCAGGCGTTCGCTCTCAGATTCATTCAGTCTTGTTACCGGGATTCGTGTCCACATGGAAATTACATCCGCAACATCTTCTTCAGTTACCGGAACTTTTTTCTTTTCATTCTTTTTATTGAAACGCTTTTTCGCCTGCTCTAATTTCTTTTCTGCTTCCTTCTGTTCTCTATGGAGCTCCGATGCTTTTTCAATATCTCCTGCTTTCAGCGCCGCTTCTTTTTCCTGCTCCAGCTTTCCACAGCGGATTTCTGTCCCAACAATATTCTCCGGCACTTTAAATCCACGAAGTTTTACTTTTGAACAGCTTTCATCCAACACATCAATTGCCTTATCCGGAAGGAAACGGTCATTGATATAACGGCATGACATATGTACTGCCGCTTTCAACGCCTCCTCTTCGATCTCTACATCATGATGAGCCTCATATTTTTCTTTCAGACCTTCCAGGATCCGGATACACTCGTCTTCTGTCGGTTCTTCAACCGTAACCGGCTGGAATCTTCTTTCCAGAGCCGCATCCTTCTCAATATACTTGCGGTATTCCGTAAGAGTTGTTGCACCGATCAGCTGCATCTCCCCTCTTGCCAGAGATGGTTTCAGAATATTGGATGCATCAATCGCACCCTCTGCACCACCGGCACCGATAATGGTATGAAGTTCATCTAAGAAAAGGATAATATTGCCCGCCGTTTTTACCTCACGGATCAGTTTTTTCATGCGCTCTTCAAATTCACCACGATACTTGGAGCCTGCAATCATCCCCGGAAGATCCAGCACCATGATCCGCTTATCTTTCATGCTTTCCGGAACAATTCCTTCCGCGATCTGTCTTGCAAGTCCTTCCACGATTGCTGTCTTACCGACTCCCGGCTCTCCCACAAGGCACGGATTATTCTTGGTCCGTCTGCTCAGGATCTCCATGATACGTGCAATTTCTTTTTCACGTCCAATAACCGGATCCAGCTTTCCTTCTCTTGCTTCCTGTGTCAGATCCGTACTGTACTGGTCTATAATTCCGCCAACAGTTTCCCCATCCTTCTGATTTTCCATATACTCTTTCGGATCAATTCCCGCCGCAAGCAGAAGATCCTGAAAAAGTTTTTGAATATTTACATTCAGGGTCATCAACATACGGGTAGCCACACAATCTCCATCTTTGAGCATTGTAAGCAGAAGATGTTCGGTTCCGACTTTTTCAGATGCAAGCTGCACTGCCTCATTCTGGCTTTCTTCCAGAATATATCGAAGTCTCGGACTGTACTCCAGATGCTTTCTTTCCTTCTTAGCTTCCTCAGGAGCAGATACAAGGATATCCATTGCTTTTTCCATCTGTTCTTCATCGACTTTATTCTTATCAAGCACCTGCCCTGCAACTCCGGTAAAAACCCTCTTAAGCCCGAAAAGAAGATGTTCTGTCCCAACATATGGATGCTTCAGTTCGGCTGCAATCTTCCGTGCCATATTCAGCGCTTCCTGCGCCTGCCTTGTATATTGCTTTTCTGCCATATAATTTTAGTCTCCTTTTTTCAATCTATCTCTGTTCATAATCTGCATAGATCTCGTCTACCAGTTCATGAACTTCTTCTTTCGTAATGTTTTTGCAACTTCCTTTTGCAAGAAGTACCCGAAGCTGCTCTTTCAGATCCTGCAAAGCTTCCAGCTTATCTTCATCAATACAGATCACCGCACCTCTTCGTCTGTCAAGCTGAAGAAAACCTTCCTGCCGCAGGACATTGTATGCCTTATTCACTGTATGCATATTGATTCCGATATTATCTGCCAGCTGTCTCACAGACGGCAAAGTATCTCCTTCATGAATCGTCGAAGTGGCAATTCCCATAATGATCTGATTCCTGAGCTGTATATAAATCGCCTCATCACTGTTAAAATCAATTTCAATCAGCATAAAACGCACTCCTTTTTTCTATTGTACCGGCATCGCCATTGTTATATCTATGTTAGCACAGACGACACTTTTTGTAAAGGAAACAGTATGTAAAAAAGCACTACCTCTTCTTACTCACACTTTTTTGTGCTTTCCGTTTCAGAAGTAATGCTTTTCATTTCTTATTTCCGATTTCTTTCTCTCACGTTCAAACCTCTTCAACCTAAAATTTTCTTCAGATCCTCATCTACTGTACTGATCGGGGTAATCTGATACTCTTGTACCAGATAATTCAGAACATTCGGTGACACAAACGCCGGAAGCGTCGGACCCAGGTAAATATTTTTGATTCCGAGCGCCAGAAGTGTCAGCAGAATCGCAACCGCTTTCTGTTCATACCATGACAGGATCATAGACAGTGGAAGTTCATTTACCTCACACTCAAACGCTTCTGCAAGAGCAATTGCAACTTTAATCGCACTGTACGCATCATTACACTGTCCCATATCCAAGATTCTTGGAATCCCCTCAATTTCTCCGAGCCTCAGATCATTCAATCTGTATTTTCCACATGCCAGCGTCAGGATGATCGTATCCATCGGTGTCTTTTTCGCAAATTCCGTATAGTAGCTCCGGCCTGGTGCTGCGCCATCACAGCCTCCGATCAGAAAGAAATGCCTGATTTTCCCCTGCTTTACCAAATCCACGATCTTTCCTGCATTTTCCAGAACTGCGTTGTGTGCAAATCCGGTCATCACGGTTGTTCCTCCATTAATCCCTGTCATCGGATGATCTTCCGGATATCCACCGCATTCCAATGCTTTTGCAATAACCGGCGTAAAATCTTTGTCCGCACCAATATGAACCATCTCCGGATAAGACACCACCGAAGTTGTAAACACCCGGTCTGCATAGCTCTGTCTGACCGGCATCAGACAATTTGTCGTAAATAAAATTGGCGCAGGAATATTATGGAACTCAAATTGCTGACTCTGCCAGGCCGTTCCGAAATTGCCTTTCAAATGCGGATATTCCTTTAATTTTGGATATCCGTGTGCCGGAAGCATTTCACTGTGCGTATAAATATTGATGCCTTTATCTTTGGTCTGCTCCAGAAGCAGCTTCATATCATGCAGATCATGACCACTGACTACAATAAACGGTCCCTTTTCTATCGTAAGCGGAACTTCTGTCGGAATTGGATTTCCATAGCTTTCCGTGTTTGCTTTATCCAGAAGTTCCATGCAGCGCAGGTTGATTTTACCGGTTTCTATGACTACCGGAAGCAGTTCTTCCATCCCTTTTTCTTCTCCCAGAATCCTCATTCCCTTATAAAAGAAATTCATAATCTCCGCATCCACATATCCCAGTGCCCATGCATGATAAGCATATGCCGCAGTCCCTCGTAAGCCAAACAAGATCAATGACTTTAACGAACGGATATCTTCCGATGCCTCCCAGATCTTCTGTACATTATAAGCATCTTTTCCTGGTTTTCTGTTTTCTGCTTCTTCTCTGATCTCATCTGACAGTTTTTTCACTGTATCACTGTTGAAATTTACATTTGTAATCGTGGTAAACAGACCTTTTAACATCAGTTCATCCGAAGATCTGCTTCTTTCATTTTCTGTAACTGCCCTTGCCAGCCGGATCAGTTCACCAGTCAGTTCATCTTGAAGATTTGCTGTATCCGACTTTTTCCCACATACACCTGTATGTCCTTCGCAGCCCGTGTTATGAGCGGTCTGCTGGCATTGAAAACAAAACATTTCCTTCATTTCTTTTTCCTCCATGTTTTTTTAATAGCATGTCAAAATATAGAAAATCTATACCGGCAGAACATTTTTCTTTATTATTCACATAATATTTTTCAAACATCCAGACTATGGTTCGCAAACTAAAAAAGGATGGCCCACAGACTTTCATCTGCAAGCTATCCTTTTCTGCACGATTCTATTTCAGATTTTTTATTCTACGATGAGTCCTTCTTTTTCAATCACATCGATTACCTGAGTCACATACTTTTCGCAAAGCTCGTCCGTCGCCGCTTCAACCATGACACGGATTACCGGTTCCGTTCCACTTTCACGGACAAGGATTCTTCCGTCATCTCCAAGTGCTTCTGCAACTGCATCGACTGCTTTGACCACTTCCGGATTCTCCCTTGCTGTCTTCTTATCTGCCACACGCACATTTTTCAGAAGCTGTGGATAGATCTTCACTTCTTCTGTCAGCTGTCCGAGGGACTGTTTGGTCTCCATGATAACTTCCATCAGCATCAGAGAAGTCAGAATACCATCTCCTGTCGTTGCATGCTTACTGAAAATAATATGTCCGGACTGTTCACCGCCCAGCATGAATCCATTCTTGACCATGTTCTCATAGACATATTTGTCGCCGACCTGTGTCTTTTCATACTTCATGCCAATCTTATCGCATGCTTTATAAAGTCCAAGATTCGACATGATAGTAGTAACGATGGTATCGTCTTTTAACTGACCATGTTCTTTCATATATTTGCCACACACATAAAGGATCAGATCCCCGTCAACAACATTTCCATTCTCATCAACAGCGATGCAGCGATCCGCATCTCCATCGTATGCAAATCCGACATCCAGACCATTTTCTTTTACATATTCCTGGAGCACGTTAATATGTGTAGAGCCGCAGTTTGTGTTGATATTGGTTCCATCCGGCTCATTATTGATCACATAAGTTTTTGCTCCAAGTGCATCAAATACGCTTTTGGCAATACTTGAAGAACTTCCGTTGGAACAATCCAGTCCGACTTTCACCTCTTTAAAAGAACGGGTTGCCAGACTGATCAAATGTCCGATATAACGGTTTCTTCCTGCTGCATAATCTACGGTTCTTCCGATCGCCTCTTTTTTAGCAAGCGGAATTTCTCCGGATTCCCCATCAATATAAGCTTCCACTTTGGCTTCTACTTCTGCTTCCAGCTTCTGACCTTTACTGTTGATCACTTTGATTCCATTATCATAGTACGGGTTATGGCTTGCGGAAATCATGATTCCGCAGTCAAAATCTTCGGTTCTTACCACGTAAGACACACTTGGAGTTGTCGTCACATGAAGAAGATATGCATCTGCTCCTGACGCAGTAAGTCCTGCCGCCAGTGCATATTCAAACATATAGCTGCTTCTTCTGGTATCTTTACCGATCACGATTCTTGCCTTGTGTTCCTGTCCGTAATACCAGCCAAGATAACGTCCTACCTTAAACGCATGCTCTACTGTCAGTACTACATTAGCTTCTCCACGGAATCCATCTGTTCCGAAATATTTACCCATAATTATTATCTCTCCTCCGGCTTAAAGCCTTTCTTTATTCTGCAAATCTTGCTGCCTGTTCCCGGATCAGCTGCTGATCTTCAAAATAGTTGATCTTCATCGCATCTTTTACTTCTTTTAAAGTCTGTGCTGCCACTTTTTCAGCTTCAATACTTCCTTTATGAAGGATCTCGTAGATCTCCGGAATCTTCTTCTCCAGTTCTTTTCTTCTTGCACGGATCGGTGCAAGCTCTTCCTGCATAACCGCATTCAGGAATTTCTTAACCTTAACGTCACCAAGTCCACCACGTCTGTAATGATCCTTCAATTCATCCAGATTCTTATAATCCGGCAGATATTTTTCAAAATGTTCATCTGTACAGAATGCATCCAGATAAGTGAAAACGGAATTTCCTTCTACCTGTCCCGGATCAGATACCTTCAAATGATTCGGATCTGTATACATTCCCATGATCTTCTGTCTTACTTCTTCCTCGGAATCAGACAGATAAATACAGTTACCAAGGGATTTACTCATCTTTGCTTTTCCATCCGTTCCAGGAAGACGGCAACAGCTTTCGTTCTCCGGAATCAGCGCTTTCGGCATAACCAATGCTTCTCCATATACACTGTTGAATTTGTGTACGATCTCACGGCACTGTTCGATCATCGGAAGCTGATCCTCACCTACCGGTACAGTCGTTGCCTTAAATGCTGTGATATCTGCTGCCTGGCTGATCGGATAAGTAAAGAATCCTACCGGAATACTTGCTTCAAAATTACGCATCTGGATCTCCGATTTAACCGTTGGGTTTCTCTGAAGACGGGATACCGTAACCAGATTCATATAATAAAAAGAAAGTTCTGTCAGTTCCGGTACCTGTGACTGGATGAAAATCGTGGATTTCTCCGGATCCAGTCCGCATGACAGATAATCCAGTGCAACCTCAATAATATTCTGACGTACCTTTTCCGGGTTATCTGCATTATCAGTCAGTGCCTGTGCATCTGCGATCATGATAAAAATCTTGTCATATTCTCCGGAATTCTGCAGTTCTACTCTTCGCTTTAAGGATCCAACATAATGTCCGACATGAAGCCGTCCGGTTGGTCTGTCACCTGTTAAAATAATTTTCTCCATTGTTTTTATGTTCCTCTCTGTCGTATTATTCCTGTCTTTTCTTTATTCTTCTTTGTCCGTATCCTCAGCCGGAAGCTCAGATGTACAGTATGCACATCTGGTTGCCGCGATCGGGATTTCTGACATGCAGTACGGGCAGATCTTCGTAGCCGGTGCTGCCGGTGCTTCTTCCTCCTTCTTAAGCAGCTTTTCTGTTCTTGAAGCAAGATTGTTCATCACTTTTACAAAACAAAAAATAACAAGTGCCATCAGAAGAAAGTTGATCACCGCTGTAATAAAATTGCCATATTTGATCGTGTCATTTTCACCAGATCCGATCCGGATCACCCAGTTGGAAAAATTGACCCCACCAGTCAGAAGACTGATCACCGGCATGATCATATCATTTACAAGAGAATTCACAATCGACTGGAATGCACCACCAATAATAACGCCGACTGCAAGATCCATTACATTTCCCCTTGCAATAAACTCTTTGAATTCTGCAATAAATCCTTTTTTAGCCATCTCAAATCCACTTCTTTCGTTCCTTTTAGGCTTCTGCGGCATATAAGAATATTGTACTACATTCCAAACAAGATTTCCACTATAATTCCGCACACTACACTGATTCCGTAAAGTGTTGCGACGATCATCACATTCTTCTTCCAACTATGGTTCGTCTTAAAAAGCACGATCAGTCCGATTCCGGCACATGACAAAAGTCCGGCAAACATACTGCCGACATTTAAGACTCCCTCAAGATAAAATTTCGTAATTGTAATAGAAGCTGCGCAGTTCGGAATCAGACCGACAAGACCAGCCAGAAAAATTCCGGCAATTGGATAATGCGTCACCACGTTCATGACCTGTTCCATTCCAATCAACTCCACAACTGCATTTAACGCAAAAGAAATTACATATATAAATACCAGAATCTGTACCGAATGGATGAGTGCTGATTTTACAATGCTTCCTTCTTCACAGTGACAGTGGTCATGCTCACAGATATCATGAATGTGCAGCCCTCTCTGATATCCTTTGCCTAGCACCCGCACTCCGATATCAACCAGAATCCCTGCAACAATACCAACGATAATTTTTCCGATTAAAATTGCCATGATCTTACGGACATCCGCCTGCTCTGAGATCAGGATCGGAAGCATTTCATCTGATGTAGACAGAAAAACAGCGATCATCGTTCCGACTGTGATGACTCCGCCGGAATACAGGTTTGCTGCCGCTGCCGAAAATCCGCACTGCGGAACAACGCCCAGGATTCCACCGATCACAGGCCCTTTTTTCCCTGCTCCAAGAAGCATCCGCACCGTCTTCTGACCGGCTTTATTCTCCAGATATTCCATCGCAAGGTATGTCAGAAAAAGGAAAGGTATCAGTTTCACAGTGTCGATTGTTGTATCTTTTAGTATATCTATAAACAGTTCCATCTTGTATCTCCCTTCTTGGTTTCACTATTCTAATCCGTTTTGTCATTTTACACTGTCATTGAAAAAAAAGCAAGGGAAATATGGTAGTGAGGCAAACCAGTACGTTTTCTATATCAAAAAAAGAACTCCCCCATTACTTTGAGGGTAGTTCTTTCTGCTTTGTGATCCTATTATTTTACTTTCAGTGTTCTCATGGAGTTCAGGATTGCGATTACGGATACTCCTACATCGGCAAAGACGGCTTCCCACATATTGGCCATACCGAGGGCTCCCAGGATGAGGACCAGAACTTTGACACCGAGGGCAAAGACGATATTCTGATGTACGATCTGGAGAGTTTTTCCTGCAATTCTCATAATGGAGGATATCTTAAGGATATTATCATCCATCAGAACAACATCTGCGGCTTCGATTGCTGCATCGGATCCCATGCTTCCCATTGCGATTCCGATATCAGCTCTGGAGAGTACCGGTGCATCATTGATACCATCACCAACAAAACCAAGCTTTTCTTTCTCACCGAGTTCTCCGAGAAGTGCTTCAACCTTATCTACCTTATCCCCCGGAAGGAGATCTGTGTAGACTTCATCGATTCCAAGGCTTTCTGCTACTGCTTCACCGACATCTTTTCTGTCACCGGTAAGCATAACTGTCTTTTTGACACCGCTTTGTCTGAGCTGCGCGATCGCACGTTTGGCTTCCGGTTTGACCGTATCAGAAATTACGATGGTCCCGAGGAATTCTTTTTCAGCCGCCAGATATACGACCGTACCAGGGACTGTGCATGGCTCATATTCCACGCCTTTTTCTTCCATCAGCTTTGCATTTCCGGCATAGACAACTCTTCCGTCGATCTTTGCCTTGATTCCGTGTCCGGCGATTTCTTCAGCCTGTTCCACCCTGTCCATGGACAACTCACCAAGCTCCGCTTCTTCGTACGCTTTCTTGAGTGCTGCTGAGATTGGATGATCGGAATAGCCTTCCGCAAGGGCTGCCACTTCAAGAAGTCCTTCTTTTTCCCATCCGTTCGGAATAACTTCTGATACAACGAATTCACCTTTTGTCAGTGTACCAGTCTTATCAAATACAATCGTTTTCATCTCAGAGAGTGCTTCCAGATAATTGCTTCCCTTTACCAGAACGCCCTGTTTGGATGCTGCTCCGATTCCTCCAAAAAAACCAAGTGGAACAGAGATCACCAGTGCACATGGGCAGGAGATTACAAGGAAAATACATGCTCTCTGAATCCATTCTGCAAATCCACCGCCAAGAATGATTGGTGGAAGGAATGCAAGTACAACTGCCGCACAAACCACGATCGGCGTATAGTATTTTGCAAACTTTGTAATGAAGTTCTCTACATGTGCCTTTTTGCTGCTGGCATTTTCAACCAGTTCCAGAATCTTCGCAACTGTAGAATCATCAAACTCTTTCGTTGTGCGCACCTTAAGAAGTCCGCTTCCATTTACACAACCGCTGATAATCTCAGAACCTTCTGTTACTTCTCGCGGAACCGACTCCCCGGTCAGTGCAGAAGTATCTACAAAGGATGTTCCCGATACAACCACACCATCGAGAGGAACTCTCTCTCCTGCTTTGATGACGATCTCTGTACCAATCTCTACATCATCCGGATCAACCTGTTTGAGCTTTCCGTCTTCTTCAATATTCGCATATTCCGGACAGATATCCATCATTGCACTGATTGACTGGCGGGAACGGTTGACTGCATAACTCTGGAATAACTCCCCGATCTGATAGAACAACATAACCGCTACCGCTTCCGAATATTCCTTTACTCCAAGTGCACCAAACGTTGCTATACACATCAGAAAGTTCTCATCAAATACCTGACCATGACTGATATTGCGCACAGCCCGGTAAATGATGTCCCATCCCACGATCAGATAAGGTATCATAAATAACAAAAACTGCACCGGAATTTCGGACTTAAATTCCAGTTTTCCCATATGTTCCAGTACAAAAAGAGGAACATAAATAACTGCCGCTGCGATAATACGGTACAGCATTATTTTCTGTTTTTTCATCATAGAAGACTCTCCCCTTTCATACCTTTCCGATTTTACAGCTGAATCTGGCAATCCGGCTCTACCTTCTTGCATACAGCAACGACTTCCTGCATAATTTCATCAAACCTTACATCATCTGCATCGATCGTAAGCTTCTGCATCATAAAACTTACCGTTGCATCATTTACACCATCAATTTTTTTGATTGCATCTTCCATTTTTGCTGCACAGTTTGCGCAATCAAGGTCTACCATTTTAAATTTTTTCTTCATCTCTTTTTCCTCCTGAAAAATATTTTTCTCACTGAACATATGAGCAACTGTTCATATGTTCATAATAACTCTGTAATAGAAATCCGTCAAGCAATTTAAATAACATTTTTTATTTTCTGACAGTAAAACAAAAAGAAGAACCCGGAATATCCCAGATTCTTCTCAAATTTATATTTTGTTCTTTACTTTTCAAGTAGCTCCAAAATAGGATGCGACATCAGAAACAGATAATACTCCATCGCTTCATCCGCTGTCAGGTGAATCTCCCGGCTGGTCAGCCAGTATTTAAGCCCGTTTACAACGGTAATCGTATGAAACTCCAGAAAGATCTTTTTATCTTTGATACCCTGAAGCTTTTCGATCTTGATCTTATGCCTGCTTACCAGTTCTTCAATCAGCTGGCGAATCTTTTTTTCAAGAATCTCTTCAAATCCATTCTGACCGGTAACTTCAAACGCTTTCAGATAATAGATCCGGTCTTTTTCCATCTTCCGAAACAGCAGATAGATCGCTTCTTTTTCCATCCCGTCTTCCATCATCTCACGGGCATGCCGGAATACCTCTGTCTCCAGAAGCCACTCCATCACTTCATATTTATCCTGAAAGTAATTATAAAATGTCGGTCTGATAACTCCCGCCTGATCTGTGATCATCTTAATTGTTATCTTATCAAAAGATCCTTTGATTAGAAGCTCCTTGAAGCTCTCTGCAAGCAGGTTCTTTGTCAATTCTCTTTTTCTCTCCATGTATCGTCCTCTTTTTCCTGCCCATTTCTCTTGACGAACATTCTATCACAACCGAAACGCTTTTTCAAACCGATTTTCTTTTAGTTTTCTGTGCGTTTTTTATAGTTTGTGTAGCCTTTCTGCTGATGCGGATGCTCTTTCCAAAGTCTGTCTGCTGTTTCTTTCCATTCACAGGCATATGCTTCACATTTGCTGCATAAATGCTCTGCACTCTCCGGTGACTGCAGATCTGTTGATTTTGCACCAGTCTCCTTTATCATCTCCTGAAGGATTTCCGGATTCTCAAGCATCGGACATGGCCGCAGATGATTATCATTAAATGGCTGCCGGTCTCTGTATGCCATAAAGAGTGGCTGTTTGAGAGCTTCCAGGAGCGTAACTTCCCGGATATTTGCAGAAGAGTAATGAATAAATACACATGGTTCTACATCTCCATTTGCATTGATATGGCAATAATTTCTTCCTCCTGCGATACATCCTCCGACAAACTCTCCATCATTCTGGAAATCCATCGCATAAATTGGCTTTCCGCCTGTCATACTGCGGATCTCTCTTACCCGGTGATACATATATTCTCTCTGTTCTTTTGTCGGCAGCAGATCCGGTGCTGCATCATTTCCAACCGGCATATAATGGAAATACCAGGTGAAACGACATCCCTTTCCAATGATCATATCCAGGAATTCATCCGATGTAACCGTTTCAATGTTCTTTCTGGTATAACAGATAGACGTACCAAAGATCAGTCCATATTTCTTTAACCGATCCATGGTTGCCATAACCTTGTTGAATACACCCTCTCCACGGCGCATGTCATTGACCTCTTCAAATCCTTCCAGACTAATTGAAAGGGACAGGTTGCCGACTCTTCTCATCTCTTCGCAAAATTCATCATCTACCAGTGTTCCATTTGTAAATGCATGAAATTCGCAGTCATAATGCTTTTCACAAAGTCTGATAATATCTTTTTTTCTTACTAACGGCTCCCCGCCTGTATACATATAGAAATAAATTCCAAGTTCTTTTCCTTGCGTAATGATGCTGTCCATCTCTTCATATGTAAGATTCAGTTTATGCCCATATTCTGCCGCCCAGCATCCGGTACAATGAAGATTACATGCACTTGTCGGATCCATCAGGATCAGCCATGGAATATTACACTGATGTACCTCTCTCATGCTGCGGATCATTTTGGTTCCGTGAAATGCTGCTTCAAATCCAAGGTTTAATGCGGTCTGTTTCACAACATGCGGTTCGATCTCGTCCAGTGCACGGTTCAGATAGCGCATCCATTTGGAATCTGGATCCTGTATCAGTTTTCTTGCACCCTCATAGGCACTTTTCTGAAAATTATCTCCCATGAAACGTTCAGTCAGATCTACAATATCAAGCAGACCTTTTTCTCTGTCTTTATCCATTTTTCGCATTGCAAAATCAATTGCTCCACCAAAGGCTGCCCTTGCTGCCTTATGTGTCAGTTCGCCCATACTCTTTTCCTCCTGCTATCTAAAATAGAAAATGTGTAACCGCCATATCTGCTCCTGCGATCAGGAACAGCATCCCGCCAATCCAATAAGCTCTGCGGTTATATTCACAGCCCAGTCTGTATCCAACCTCCACGCCAAGAAAACACTGAATGATCGTAACCGGAAGCAGTACCATCCCCTGTTCCAGAATCTCTACACTCCAAAAGCCGATTCCCATTCCGGCAAAAAGCGCATCTACGCTGGTAAGTACTGCCAGTTTTCTAAGCCGTTTCCAATTTATCTCATCGTTTCTACGCTCAAAAATCTGTTTATTATTTCTTGCTTTACAGATCATATAGATACCAAGTCCGATAAATATCAGCACCGACAAAATTTCCCAACCGCTTGCCGCTGTTGAAATCGTTTCATTCATCTTCCTGTCCGGCTTCAGAATATCTGCAACAACATTTCCCAGGATCAATGCAAGGAGTTGTGCCCCTCCAAAAAGCAGACTGGATAAGAGTATGTCTTTTCCGTGCTTTCTTGAAAATCCTGCTCCGACACAGATATGTACGACAAATACGTCAAACGAAAGCCCGATTGAAATTAAAAGAATTTCAAGAATACCCATAGATTCGCCTCCTCCTGCTGGCTGTTATATATATATTATGTAGTTTCCTTCCGAATAATAAATCTTCAAATTACCGGTTCTGTTTATTTTTTAACGACATTTTTCCACATTTGTCGCATATCTTTTTATTTTTCAATAGATTCGTGCGAGTGCGCATCTCCGGCACGCAGTGCCTTTTGTTTCCTAGGAAGTTCTTTCGGAATTTCCTAGGAAATAAAAAATTCCCGCAAAGGTAGATCTTCTACCTCTGCAGGAACTTTGCTTTTTTATTATCTTAGTGATGGAATAAACGGATTCCGGTAAATGCCATCGCCATGTTGTATTTGTTGCAGGTATCGATTACATTGTCATCACGGATTGATCCACCCGGTTCTGCAATATATGTAACACCGCTCTTATGTGCACGTTCGATGTTATCTCCAAACGGAAAGAATGCGTCTGATCCAAGTGCCACACCCGTCAGCTTATCAAGCCATGCTCTCTTTTCTTCTCTGGTAAATACTTCCGGTTTTTCAGTGAAAATATTTTCCCAGGTTCCGTCAGCCAGTACGTCCATATATTCTTCACCAATATACAGATCAATTGCATTATCCCGGTCTGCACGCTTGATTCCTTCTTTAAATGGAAGAGCAAGTACTTTCGGGCACTGTCTCAGCCACCAGTTATCTGCCTTCTGTCCTGCAAGACGGGTACAGTGGATACGGGACTGCTGTCCGGCTCCGATTCCGATTGCCTGTCCGTCTTTTACATAGCATACAGAATTTGACTGTGTATATTTTAAAGTAATCATGGAAATTGCAAGATCTCTCTTTGCGTGATCCGGAATTTCTTTGTTCTCAGTCACTACATTTGAGAAGAAATCATCATCAATCTTCAGTTCATTTCTTCCCTGCTCAAAAGTAATACCAAATACATCCTTGTGTTCAGTCGGTGCCGGAACATAATTCGGATCGATCTGGATCACATTGTAATTACCTTTCTTTTTCTGTGCAAGAATCTCCAGTGCTTCCGGTTCATATCCAGGTGCGATCACTCCATCCGATACTTCTCTCTTGATCAGTCTTGCCGTATCAACATCACAGACATCAGAAAGCGCAATAAAATCACCGAATGAAGACATACGGTCTGCACCTCTTGCACGTGCATAAGCGCTTGCAAGCGGAGAAAGTTCTCCAAGGTCATCTACCCAGTAAATTTTTGCAAGAGTTTCATCCAGCGGCAGTCCGACTGCAGCACCTGCCGGTGACACATGTTTAAAGGAAGTTGCTGCCGGAAGTCCGGTTGCTTTTTTTAATTCCGATACCAGCTGCCATCCGTTAAATGCATCCAGAAAGTTGATATATCCCGGACGGCCCATCAGAACTTTGATCGGGAGATCACTTCCGTCTTTCATATAGATACGTGACGGCTTCTGATTTGGGTTACATCCATATTTGAGTTCTAATTCATTCATGATTCCTGCTCCTTCTTCACCTTTGTATACTATTTATTCTTATTGATGATCTTGCTTTCGTATGTTCCTGTCTCAATATCAATATATCTTACAAACAGAGATACTTTATTATCTGCATTCAGACTGTTCCAGAGTGTGTCTGCAAATGTGTCCATATCATCCGGAATTGCAACAAGCTTTGGTTCTCCTTCAAAACTCGGAAGCGGATTTCCATCACACTTGTATGTGTGGATAAAATGTCCTTCTCCGGCTACCGGATTCTCATATGCAAAGGTGTAACGGTTGCATGCATCCGGATTTCCGTTATTGCTCTTCAAAATGGACATTGCATAGTTATATTTTCCGTTCTCAATGTGCATGATACCGGAAATACGTGGTGTGTAGTTTGGTCCATCCGGTTCAAATTCACGGCTTCTAAGGGACTGTTCAAACGTCATCTGTCTGTCCATACCTTCATAAATTGTATCAGTCTGATCTCCGTTTGTAACGATCGTCTTATTGCCGAGTACACGCACCGGTGCGTAGATAATTAAGCTTGGGTCTGTCAGCTTTGACTCGTCAAATGCCTGTGTGCGGATTCCTTCTCCTTCTTCTACAAAGACACGATTACGGCTGTTCTCACTTCTTCCCATGATAAAATAAGCTGTGACCGCTTTGCTTCCGTCGGCAGACTTTCCGATGATAATCCCTCTTCCAGGATAAGAATTGCTCTGCAGTTCTTTTTCAATAGATAACATTTCCATGCTTCAATCTCCTTTTATAACTTGTACTTATGTTTGCACATTTATTTATCACTATTTATTATAACTCATAATACCACTATATTTCCAGTCTTTCTGTAAATTTTTTTTCAAGTTCTTTTAAAACATCATTTTCAAGACCACCGTTCCATGGTAAAATGTTAGTAAAATAACAATTCAAATTTGGGGATTATTTACAAAAGAGAGGTTTTACTTCATGAGTAGAAACAGAAAAATGGATTTTGCAGCCGGGATACAGGATGGCATTCCCATCTGTCTCGGTTATATTGCGGTATCATTTACCTTTGGTATCATGGCAAAAAATGCAGGACTTTCCACTTGGGAAGCTGTTCTGATTTCCCTTACAAACCTGACCAGCGCCGGGCAATTTGCTGGTCTTTCACTGATTACGGCATCCGCATCCTATTTTGAAATGGCATTCACCCAGCTCATCATCAATCTCAGATATTCGCTGATGTCCTGTGCCCTTTCACAGAAAATTGATAACCACTATCCTTTTTTCCACCGTTTTCTTATCGCATACGGTGTAACGGATGAAGTCTTCGGCGTATCCGTATCCCGCCCCGGAAGGATTACTCCATGGTATTCTTACGGTGTGATGGCACTTGCCGCACCTGGCTGGACATTTGGTACTTTCCTCGGAGTAGTATCAGGAAATATCCTGCCTGACCGGATCGTCAGCGCACTGAGCGTTGCATTATATGGAATGTTTATCGCAATCATTATTCCTCCGGCACGTGATAACAGGATCATCGGAACCATTGTCGTGATTTCCATGGCAGCAAGCTTCCTTTTCACAAAGGCTCCTGTGCTATGCCAGATTTCTTCTGGCTTCCGAATCATTATCCTTACGATTCTGATTGCCGGAATCGCAGCGTATTTCTTCCCTGTAAAAGAAGAAACAAATCCAGAAGATAAGGAGGATTCTTCCGTTGAAGCATAATCTATATATGTATATCTTTGTCATGGCAGCCGTCACCTATCTGATCCGTATGCTGCCACTGACGCTGATCAGGAAAGAGATCAAAAATACTTTTATAAAATCTTTTTTATATTATGTACCTTATGTAACTCTGGCTGTTATGACCTTTCCGGCCATTCTGACAGCCACCGCCAATATCTGGTCTGCCGCCATTGGTTTTGCAATCGCACTGATCCTTGCATGGAACAGAAAAAGTCTGATCTGTGTTTCCCTGTTTTCATGTGCCGGCGTATTTCTGGTTGAATTATTAACCGGACTGTAGACTGTAAGAGAGATGATCTGAATAAAGGAGGCTTTCTTATGTGGACCAAAAGTTTTTCACGTTATACCCACATTTTGCTGGTCAGTGCTGCTGTTATCATTGGCGCCCAGATCAGCATCTCACTTTTTGAAAGCGATTTTCGTGTTTCCATCGGAATTTTTGGCATTTTCATGTCTCTGATCCTTTTTGGGAAATATCCGATTCTTCCAGTCACGGTGATAAGTGCCCTCTGTGTTTTCTTTTCCCGTACACTGATGCACTGGCTTCGCTTTGGCAGTTGGAATCCACAGAGCTATTTTCCGGAAATGTTTTTCTATCTGGTCTACGGAATCCTTTTTTTCCTCTACTGCCGTAAAAATGACTATGAACTTTCGACGTATTCCCTACCCTGGATGTTTCTTTTTGACTATCTGGCAAATATAACAGAACTGCTGTCCCGTATGGGTATGGACGCTTTTTCTTTTCAGTCCCAGGCAGGTGTCCTTCTGGTTGCGCTTCTGCGTACTGCACTTGCAGGTCTTCTCCTGTTCTGTCTCAGCCATTACAAGTTCAGTCTTCTGAGTGCTGAACATGCACGGAGATACCAGAATCTTCTTCTTTTGATCTCTGAGCTTAACGGCGAAGTTGTTCTGATGCAGAAAGGCACACATATGATAGAGGACACCATGAGCACCGCATACCGCCTTTACCACGATATGAGTGAACGGAATATAGACGAATCCCTCACCCGCACTGCACTTCAGATCGCACGGGATGTCCACGAGATCAAAAAAGACTACAATTTGATCGTAAGAGGACTTTCCTCTTCAATGAAAGTAAATTCTGAAAATGACGGAATGAGCCTGGATGATATCCTCACCATTCTGAAAAGCAGCCTGGATGCATCCCTTCCAAAAGGGAAACGACTTTCTTTTAATATACAGCTGGAAGAAAATCTTTATACACAGAACCATTATCTTCTGCTCTCAATCTTCCGCAATCTTTTCAACAATGCAATTGAAGCAACAAACGGAAATCTGGTCGAGCTTTCTGTCCGTCAATCCTCCACGGATTCTTCTTATGTTATTGAAGTTGAAGATCATGGACCCGGAATCGATCCGGAGGATATGGAACAAATTTTTGAACCTGGTTTTTCCACAAAGATCAATTACGAAACCGGCGAAGTCAATCGGGGACTTGGCCTTAGCCTGGTAAAGGATTTTATCGAATTCCGCCTAGGCGGAACCATCCGGGTAACTTCCGTTCCCGGAAAAACAGTTTTCACACTTACTATACCAAAAGAGAAATGGAGCGGTTTATAAATGAAATTCTATCTCATTGATGATGATAAAAATGTACTGCATATATTAAAACGTATTATACGGGACCGGGGACTTGGAGAGATTGCAGGAACTGCAGAAAACGGTGTGGATGCACTTACGGATCTTCCTCTTATAAATCCAGACATCGTAATTGTTGATCTTCTGATGCCGGAAATAGACGGAATCACTTTCGTAAAACGTGCCCGCTCTTATGCACCGGATCTTACTTTTATTATGCTTTCCCAGGTTGCATCCAAAGATATGATCGCAGACGCCTATTCTGCGGGCATTGAATTTTATATTCATAAGCCGATCAACAGTATCGAAGTAGAATCCATCCTCCGGAAGGTCAGTGAATCCCTGACCGCCCGCCGGACATTGCAGCAGGTACAGACGATTTTCCAAGCCCAGCAGAATTTTGTACAGCCACAGGGATTTATAAATGATACAGCTGAAAAACCTTATATTATCCGGTTAAAAGGAATTCTCCAAAAGCTTGGCATCACCGGCGAACGTGGCAGCAAGGATATCATTTCCCTTGTCGATTATCTGATCCAGCATAACCAGAAAGTTGACAATGTCACTTTAAGCGAACTTTGCAGCCGGTTCAGTGACAATCCGAAATCCATGGAACAAAGGATCCGTCGGACAGCCAACATGGGAATGGTCAACCTTGCCAACCTTGGTCTTGAGGATTACGCCAATGACACGTTTACAACCTACTCCAACTCCCTGTATAACTTTGAACAAGTCCGAAGGGAAATGGATTTCATCCGTGGAAAAAGTGTACGGCACGGCAATGTGAAAATTAAAAATTTCCTGAATGCACTGATTCAGGAATGCACCGAGAGGGCCTGATTTTCAGGTCCCCTCCTGCTTCTTATTTCATCTCTTTACGTAATTTTTTTATTTATATATTTTCCCTATAATTCATTATCACTTATAGTTACCGTCATTATATACAATAAATCCTTCCCGTATTTGTAGTTTTTTCCAAAAATAAATTTCATTTTGATACTTTTTGTATCTTTTTGTAACTTCCATTTTATTATGTTATCACGATAACTGATGCGAATAAATATAAATTTTAAGGAGGATATCATATGTTAACAATCGTAAAAGGTATTGGTTTACTGCTTCTCACTTTAGCCTGCTTCTCTGTATTCAGCCTGAAGTTTCCAAAAGGATCAGAAGCAATGTCTGGAATGGCTAATGCAGCTGTTGCTTCGTTCCTGGTTGAAGCTGTTCACCATTACATCACAGGTGATTTATTAGGAATTGCATTTTTCTCAGAACTCGGAACCGTATCCGGCAGCTTCGGGGGAATCGCTGCAGCTACTTTAGTTCCGATCAGTATGGGATGTAATCCGGTACTTGCAGTCGTTGCAGGTGTCGCAGTTGGAGGATACGGAATCCTTCCTGGTTTTGTAGCAGGTTATATTGTAGGCTTTGTAGCTCCGTTCCTGGAAAAGAAACTTCCAGAGGGTCTGAATCTGATCGTTGGTGCTCTTGCAATCGCACCGCTCGCAAGAATTATCGCCATCGCAGTTGATCCGGTCGTTAATTCAACACTGCTCAACATCGGACGTATGATTTCTGCCGCTGCTGAACAGTCTCCAATTATCATGGGATTCCTGCTCGGTGGTATTATGAAGATGATCTGTACCTCACCACTCAGTTCTATGGCCCTGACTGCTATGCTCGGACTTGATGGACTTGCAATGGGTATTGCAGCAATTGCATGTGTTGGTGGTTCTTTCACAAACGGTATCATTTTCGACCGTTTAAAACTTGGCGAACGCAGTAATGTTATCGCGGTAATGCTTGAACCTCTTACACAGGCTGATATTATTACACAGAATCCGATCCCGATTTACGGATCAAACTTCTTTGGCGGCGGACTTGCCGGACTTGCAGCAGCTATGCTCGGCATCATCAATAACGCCCCTGGAACAGCATCTCCGATTCCTGGGCTTTTAGCTCCATTCGGATTCAACCCACCGCTTAAGGTTGTAGCTGCAATCGTACTTGCTGCGATTGGTGGATCTTTAGCTGGATTTGTTGGTTCTATCGTATTTAAAGGTTTTGCAAAAACACCTGCAGATATCAAAGCATCTGAAAAAGTTACTGAAACAATTGCTCCAGAAGTTGCTATCGCTGCTGAATAATCAAAATGACTATTTCAAACTGCTTGTTTATATAGCCCTTAAAGAAGAAAAAGACTCGAAAACTTTTGTTTCCGGGTCTTTTTCGATTTACGGAAAATTATATTTCTCACTCCAGTGTTTCTTCTATATCTGCGTTGATTCCTCTGTGTTCAATCGGAGTTGAAAATACGATCAGTGTCTTTGTCCTTCCAAATCGCTGCAATTCTCCAATAAATTTATCCAGCTCTGTGGTGCTGGGAAACAGTACTTCCAACACCATAGAATATTCTCCGGTCACACAGTTGCATTCGATCACATTTGAACACTTTCTCACAAACGGATAAAACACAGTTTTTCCCTCCGGCGAAACCTCCAGATTGATCAGTGCCTTGATATGATATCCAAGTGCTTCCGGATTCACCTGTGCCTGATAACCGAGAATATATCCTTCTTTTTCCATCTTTTCAATCCGCGCTGATACCGCCGGTGTAGACAGATACACCTTCTCTGCAATCTCTTTCAATGGGCATTTGGCATTTCTCTGTAAAATATTCAAAATTGTACGATCCACTGCATCCAGTTCATGATTTTTCATTTGCACTACCTCTTTCTGACATCCCATTTATACTTTTGACACTCACATCAAAGAATGCACCTCACAAAGTATTTTCGTTTTACAAAAAACACTCCTGCAAGTCAAAAAAAGAGGTACTCTCTGCGTTCTTCTCCGCAGTAAAGTACCTCTTTGTACAAATATTTTCACTCTTTAAATATGTTAAAAATAATAGCATTCCTTTTTCTTCCTGTCAATAAAAAGACATTTATTTTTTCCTATTTTTCCTATTTTGATTTGACATTTGTCCTACCACGTGATATTCTGAAATTGTGTTTTAGATAAGATTTAGATTTCACATATTTTTGTAAATCATTAACATCTGTCTGATGACTTACAAAAATATGTGATTTTTATTTTTATCGGCATCATCAATTTTTTAGGAGGTACTACTAATGAACAAGGGTACAGTTAAGTGGTTCAACGCACAGAAAGGCTACGGATTCATCACAAACGAAAGCACCGGAGAAGATGTATTCGTACATTTTTCAGGAATCGCAGGAGAAGGATACAAATCTCTTGAAGAAGGACAGAACGTTACTTTCGATATCACAGAAGGAAACCGCGGACTTCAGGCTGTTAATGTAACAGTTGCGTAATCACTGCAAAAGATGCTAGAGTAAAAAGCCCGGCTTGTGGATCACTCCACAGCCGGGTTTTCTATGTTATAAATGTGCTTTGCCGGAATTACCCAAGCATTTCTCTATATATCCGCATTACATTCTTATAAAAGATCTTCTCGATCTCGCTCTCTGCAAATCCATTCTTTTTAAATACCTCTTCCAGCTTTTCCATATCTGCCGGGGATGCGATCTCCAGTTCTCCATTCATACCATCAAAGTCTGAACCAAGTCCTAAAGCCTCTATTCCCGCCATATCACGGATATATTTTGCATGTGCCACAATATCCTCCGCTCTGCTCACAACCGTCTCTCCATCTTTCCAGTCGCGCAGGAAATATGCATAATAATTCAGCCCGATCACACCGCCTCTTTCCCCGATCGCTTTCAGAAGTTCATCATTCAGGTTTCTCGGATGACTGCACAAATGTCGCGCGTTGGAATGGCTCGCTACAAAAGGCTTCTTTGTGAACTTTAATACATCCCGGATTCCTGCATCGTTTAAATGTGCCACATCGATGATCATTCCCAGTTTCTCCATCTCTTCCAGAAACTCAATCCCACGCGTTGTAAGCCCATATCCGGCTTCTGAAAAGGCTTTTCCGGCAAATTCTCCGCCAGTCGCTTTTGCCGGATATCCAAGCTGATTCGGATAGTTCCAGGTCAGAGTCATCATCCTTGCCCCCATCCGGTAAAAGTCTCTTAAAAGGGCAGGATCGCCCTCACAGATTTCTCCTTCTTCCAATGTCAGCAACGCTGACATCTTTCCATTTTTCCGGTTTTCTTCAATCTCTTCATACTTCGTGACCGGTCGGATCCAGTCTTTATTTTTCTCCATTTCCTGATAAAATACATCCGCCATTTTCATTGCATAACGGAATGGACTTCCTGCAAGTATCGGATCTTCCAGATCCAGAAAAAGGGCAAAATTCTGAATCAGATAATCCCCCTTTTTCATCCGTTCAAGATCCACATTTAAATTATTTTTACGAAGTGAAATCTCTTTTCCCTGTTCCTTTCCTCTCAGAATCGCTAAAATCGTATCACAATGCATATCTGCTACTTTCATTTTCTATTCCTCCATCTTTTTTCTTTCTTATAATATCTACCGTATGTGATCCCGCACCAACCAGTTCCGGGCGTTCACACGTAGTCAGATGATAGTCAATAAACGTCTGGAAGGTCTTTTCATCCATCGTATTTAACACCTGACGCATATAATCGGATGGTCCATCCGCCGAAATAATCTGGATCCGTTCCATTCCTGCTGCTTCATTGTAGCTGTCAATATCCTCCAGGCGCACATAATCATACAAATCCTCCGGTGAAGGACATACCCGGTAATTCGCATCCAGCTTGCCATTTTCCAGGCACTCCTGAATATGGTTCTCCCGGAATCCATACACCAGAACACTATACTCATTCATTGTATAAGCCACCAGGATCGTGCCCTCATCTTTCAGAACACGCTTTGCCTCCATCAGCGCCTTTACCTTATCTTCCTTTGTATAAAGGTGATACATCGGTCCGAACAGGATGATCAGGTCAAATTCCTTATCCGGAAAACGTGACAGCTTCAGTGCATTTCCCTGATATGCTTTCACAGAGCTGTTCTTCTTTTTCAGAATTCCCAGATTGTATTTTACCAACTCTACCGCCGTCACATCGTACCCTTCTTCGGCAAGCGCAACACTGTAGCGCCCGGTTCCGGCTCCTACATCCAGAATCTTTACCTGTCCATGCTCCCGCTTAGGAAGATATTTGTGAATGTACTTCATTGAGGTGATAAATTCTACCTGTCCGTGGCGGCTCTTAAGCCGCTTCTCTTCGTTGAATTTGTTATAATATTTTTCAAGCTCTGTCATCATAAATCTATTGTATCCTTTATTTTTATTCTAGCGCTGCCGCTCTCCGGAATAAAATAATTCCGATCACGAACAAGACAGCGATCATCCCCACACCAATATTGATATTGCCGGTAAGCTGCGAGATCAGGCTCACGATCGTTGTTCCCATAAAGGACGCGCCTTTTCCGCAAATATCCATTAAGCCGAAAAATTCACCTGACTGGTTCGCCGGTATAATTTTCGTAAAGTAAGATCTTGAAAGCGCCTGCACACCTCCCTGGAACATGCCTACCCAGACAGCAAGAACCCAGAACTGCCACTGGTAATGCAGAAAAATCGCAAAAATTGCCACTCCAAGGTATGCCACGATGCATACTGTGATCAGCTTTTCTGCAGAATATTTCTTCGCAAGTCTTCCGAAAATAATCGCAAATGGGAAAGCTACGATCTGCGTAAGCAACAATGCAAGAAGAAGTCCTGTACTGCTAAGTCCAAGTGCTGATCCATATGCAGTTGCCATATCAATAATCGTATAAACCCCGTCAATATAAAAGAAAAACGCCAGAAGAAACAGAAAAACCTTCTTCTCCTTCTTTACATTTTTCAGAGTAATGCCGATTCTTTTGAAGCTTTCTGAAAAAGCATGCTGCTTCTTTTCTACATAATACTTCTGGTGATAAGTTTTCAGAAGTGGTAATGTCATAATTACCCACCATACCGTGATGATCACAAAGGAAACCATCATTGCTATCTCCATTGTAATCCCAATCTTCCCTGCATTTAACACAACCAGAAGACAGATTACAAACGGTACACAGCTTCCGATATATCCCCACGCATACCCCTGGGAAGAGACTTCATCCATCCGGTCTTCCGATGTCACATCGACAAGCATGGAATCATAAAATACCAGTGTTACGGAATATCCGACCTTTGCAATGACAAAAACTACCAGAAAGGCCAGCCAGTACTTCGCAAATCCCAGAGCAACTGAAGCAATTGCCCCGATTCCAAGTGCAATTGTAAAAACTGGTTTTTTATAGCCTTTTGTATCTGCAACGGTTCCAAATACCGGTCCTGCAAGTGCCGTAAGCAAGGTTGCAATGGATACTGCATATCCCCAGTATGCCAGATACTGTACATCCGAAAGTCCCTGCTTTCCTGCAATATAGTTGAAATAAATCGGTAAAATGGTTGCTGCCAGAAGTGTAAATGCAGAATTTCCGACATCATAAAGTATCCAGTTTTTCTCCTGTTTTGTCAGTTTTGTTTTCATTTAACGTATCCTCCTTGCCCGGAAGCTGAGAACCAAATGTGTAGGCATATACAGAATCTAATGTAGCGCTTCCTTCCAGAAACGGTTTGTATTCACAGATCAGTTTGTCTGCCAGTGGAACTGCTTTTTCATAAAGATGAAGCAGTCTTCTTATCTGTTCTCTGCAGAATCCATTCTCATGATACTTGATAATAAACCCATGAAAATCATAATAAAGTCCTGCCACTTTAAGTGCTGCATAAAGTGCCATCCGCTTTATTTTAGATGGACAGACAAGAATCCTGTCATAAAATACCATTCCATTCAGTGCTTTTTTGACTTCCTTTGCTGTAATTCCGCGATAAAAATCTTTTATAATTACCGCATTTTTCATAGAAGGAACAATATGTCCGGTCAGCCTCCTGCTCACTGGATTTTCTCCATTCATAATCATCAGCTTACGGTCCAGCTCGCCCTCCACTGCAATATGTGCAAGACCAGTCTCTTTTACTGTCTGTTCCACGTAACCATGGCAGGTCACATCCAACGCAAAATGGCAGAGCACTCCATATACATAAGCCAGATGCTTCTCATACTGGTCGTGTGTATGTAAAACCTTTGCTGCATGAACGAAGAACTTTGCTCCGCTCTCGCTATGCATACGGCTTCCCAACTGATTGACCTTGTTCTTGCCAAGTGGTCTGTAATAAAAAAGAATATCCGGTCCATGAAGTCCAATATTAAAAAGCTCCGGGTATTTATCAATAACTTTTCTCTCATATCCGCTTAATCTGCCCCTGATCTGCTGTCCGAAAATGTAATGTGCATAGGTTGACGGCATATTATCCCATCCTTTCTTTTCTGAAACACGTTTTATTATAGACGTTGCACTTTACAGGCTCTATCTTACTTCTGTAAAGCTTATATAACGGCTTTGTAAAAAAGAATGTACCTCGGTACATTCTCGCGCCGAGCGCAGTCGCTTGCGACATTCTTCATCTTCGTGCGAGTGCGCATCTCCGGCACGTAGTGCCTTTTATTTCATAGGAAGTTCCTTCGGAATTTCCTATAAAATAAAAAGTAATAACTAAAATGATACGCTCAAATAAATAGTAACACAAAAAGGCCTTTCAGGATAGTCCCGAAAGGTCTTCTGCACAACACTTTTAAAATACTTTCATTGTCCACTTGCTCATATCCCACACTTCATTTACCACATCCTGATAAAATTCCGGCTCATGGCAAATCAGAAGAATACTTCCTTTGTATTCCTGAAGCGCTTTTTTCAGAGATTCCTTTGCATCCACGTCAAGATGATTGGTCGGCTCATCCAGGATCAGCAGATTCGTGTCCCTGTTGACCAGCTTACAAAGTCTTACCTTTGCCTGTTCACCACCACTCAGTACCCTTACCTGGCTCTCAATATGCTTGGTAGTGAGTCCGCATTTTGCAAGGGCGGAACGCACTTCATACTGGGTAAATGACGGAAATTCCTGCCACAGTTCTTCAATACAGGTTGTCTTGTTCTCTCCTTTAACTTCCTGTTCAAAATAGCCGATCTGAAGATTTTCCCCAAGCTCACACTCGCCGGAAATTGCCGGGATCAGACCAAGTACACTCTTCAAAAATGTAGTCTTTCCAATACCATTGGTTCCGACAATCGCAATCTTGTGTCCTCTTTCCATCTGGAAATTCAGCGGCTTGGAAAGTGGTTCATCATAACCGATTACAAGATCCTTTGTTTCAAATAACATTTTTCCCGGAGTCCGTCCGTAACGGAACTTAAATTCCGGTTTCGGCCTTTCCGCTGCCAGCTCAATTACATCCATTTTATCCAGCTTCTTCTGTCTGGACATCGCCATATTTCTTGTAGAAACACGGGCTTTATTTCTTGCCACAAAGTCCTTCAGTTCACTGATTTCCTGCTGCTGTCTGCGGTATGCTGCCTCAAGCTGTGCTTTCTTAACTGCATAGACCTCCTGGAAATGTTCATAGTCTCCTACGTAGCGGTTCAGTTCCTGGTTCTCCATATGATAGATGATATTTACCACTTCATTCAGGAACGGAATATCATGGGAAATCAGAATGAATGCATTCTCATAATCCTGCAGATACCGCTTCAGCCACGTAATATGCTCTTCATCCAGATAGTTTGTCGGTTCATCCAGAAGCAGGATGTCCGGCTTCTCAAGCAGAAGCTTTGCCAGAAGAACCTTCGTTCTCTGACCTCCGCTTAGATCTGTAACATCACGGTCAAGTCCCAGATCCAGAAGTCCCAGTGCTCTTGCGACCTCTTCTACCTTTGCATCAATCGTGTAAAAATCATGCAGTGTCAACTCATCCTGGATCGTTCCAAGCTCTTCCATCAGAAGATTCATCTCATCCTCGTCTACTTCACCGAGTTTCTCACAGATCTCGTTCATTCGCTGCTCCTTCTGCAAAAGCGGATCAAACGCACTTTTCAGTGCGTCCTGGATCGTCATACCGCTCTGAAGGACTGCATGCTGGTCCAGATAGCCTGCTCGTACATTCTTCGCCCATTCCACCTTTCCCTCGTCCGGCGTAAGTTTCCCGGTAACGATACTCATAAAGGTAGATTTACCCTCTCCGTTTGCTCCTACAAGACCGATGTGCTCCCCTTTTAAAAGACGGAACGATACATCATCAAAAATGGCACGGTCACCAAAACCGTGTGTCAGATGTTCTACATTTAATATACTCATATTTTATTATTCTCCCTGATTCATTTCTTTACACATTGTCTTTTATTATATGTGGAAATCGGGGTTCTTTCAATATAAACAGGCAAAAAACCACAGCTCTATATCTAAAATCCAAAATCACTCAACTCCCTTAACCCTCTCAACAACAGTTCCATTCTTTTCCAAAACGATCCAGGTAAGCACTGGAACCATAGTACAAACTAGCAAACTGATTCCCACTGCAAATAAAAGTGGAAGTAATGACACTGAAAACGCAATCCCACGATAATTCATTGATTCATAAAGAAGATACGTTGCTCCCATTCCAACTGTTAGCGTAACAAGCCATGCGCCGCCTGCATAGAGAACTCCTTCCCTGACCAGCATTCCAAGAATCTGCTTCGGGGTCATCCCGATACTCTCCATAACCGAAAGCTCCATCATCCGGCTCTGCACATTTACTACAAAGGTGTTCATGTAGTTCATGATTCCGATAAAAGCCAGAATCAACACAATCCCGATTCCCACTTGCGGCATATTACCTTGTGCTTTTTCAATCTCATCTGCATCTTCGATTTTGGATTCCCAGGAAAAGTCTTTTGCATTGTCATTTTCTTCTAATAACGACATGATTTCTTGCTCTGTATCTCTATCATATTCTTTGTGATATTTTATGCTGGTCTTTAATATAATTGGATGATTGGCAAATGTTTTCACCACCTGATCACTGGCTATAATCGTCGGTGGGTATCCAAGGAGTGCCGTATAATAATTCTCGTCCGTAACTCCTTCTATGATAAAAGTTTTTGTCGTTTGTTGATCTTCATACAAAGCACATGTCACATTTTTTCCTATTACGTCAGCATCTGTGAAATCCAAACCATTTCGATAAACAATACATGCTTTTCCCGAAAGAAAGTCCTCTTTATTTATCGGATGCTCAAGACTGTTATTTAAATAATCAAATTCCTGTTCATCAATTCCGATCAGAGAGGATCCAAAATTCTCAGGATGATTCTGATACTCGTCCTTGTCCTTACTATATGGAGTATTCATCCACTTTGCATAAAATTCTTTCATCCACATCTCAGCAAAATCCGGTTCCCATGGAACTGTAATCTCGGCAAATATCATAGAATGTACTTCAGAGACTCCGGCATTTTCTTTGATTGACTTCACAAAAGCTTCATCCAGAATATCTCTTCTGTCTTCTGATTTTTCTTTGCATGCCGTATCATTTTTAATAACCATATCCGTATCCATATAATTTGACACTATGGTTCTTGCTGCCTGACTGTCCAGCATGGTCACAATACAAAGGTACACAGACAGACTGGCTGCCAAGGACAACAGTACCACCGCAGTTCTTTTCTTATCCTTTGTAAACTGCTCCATGGAAAGTCTTGCTATTACTTTCCCCTTTCCTGCTCTTCTTACTTTTACGGTTTTGTGGGTCGGACAATAACCAAGCGCTTCTATTGGAGAGATATCTGCTGCCATTTTTGCTGGTTTTCGGCTGGCCAGAAAAATAGTAACTCCAACCAGTAAGATGGTTGCCAGCAGAACTACCGGATGAAAACGAACCATATCTGCTCCTACATAACCACTTTTGATTCCAAGTGATTTTACTACAACAGGAATCAGAAAAAAGGATACCAGCCCACCCGACAGACATCCAAGTACTGTCCCTGCAGATCCGATCAGAAGCATCTGTTCCTTCATCATCCTTTTTATCTGCTTTTCCGTCATTCCGACCATCTGAAGCAGACCATAATAACGAACTTTTCCAGCTACGGAAAGATACATAATATTATAAATAAGCAGATATGCACACAAACAGGTAACTGCAATCAAGCCAATAAGGCCTGCCAATATCTGAACCGATGCGCCAAGATCTTCCATAAAGAAAAGATTCTGCTGCTTTCCAAGGTTCATACTTTCGATAAAAGCATTCTGCTCTGTTTTTGTCATTATTTTTTGCTTAAAATCCATAAGGTAACGACCTGAAGCTGCCTGAGAAAGCTTCCATCCCGATCGATCATAGAATTCTTTCGAAACATAAAACTGCTTTTTGGGTCCATATCCGTCCCAGATCCCACAGATTCGAAAAGTCCCTGTAAAGATTCCTTCATTTGTTCCATAAGACATAGCAAGGGTATCGCCTACATCAAGCTCTTCGTAACCACATTCTTTTAAAGCGGATTTTGTTACCATTATCTCATCCAAAGCTGTCGGATATCTTCCTTCCAGCTTTTCTCTGACCGGCTCCATCATCTGTGTCCAATATTCATCATCTGCCCAGATCAGTCCCACATTAGGTGTGGAATCCTGATCTGTTTTTTCTACCCAGCCACAGACTCCCACCGTACCTGTCAGAACGATATCCGGGTTGTTCTCACACATTTGCCTCTGTTCATCCGTCACTCCATACATGATTGCATCGAATTCTGCTCCTGACATACGGATGTTCTGAATTTTCTGAAGTCTAAAATAAGAATCTCCAACTGTGAATATTGTGAATACCAAAAAGGAAGAAAGAAGAATCGCAAGGAGCAAAGTAATGGTCTTTCTCCTGTTTACTTTTAAAGCATTCCGTGCCATTCTTTTGATCACTTTCTGATTCGGATTCTTAAGCATAGGAATCACTTCCCTTCCCGGTATCTCCTACAATCTTTCCGTCCTCAATATGTACGATACGATCTGCAAGCTGTGCAATGTCTCTGTCATGCGTGATAAGAATCAAGGTCTGGCTGAACTGTTTTGCTGCCATTTTCAAAAGTCCAAGTACATCATGGCTGGTAACCGAATCCAGATTTCCCGTCGGTTCATCAGCCAGAATAATGGCGGGCTTCGTCGCAAGCGCCCTGGCAATCGCAGCCCTCTGCTGCTGTCCACCGGATAATGTCCCAGGAAGAGCTTCCCTCTTCTCTGACAACCCTAAAAGTTCCAGTATCCCATCCACATATTCCACATCGACCTTTCTCCCGTCCAGTTCCACCGGAAGAATGATATTCTCATATACATTAAGATCCGGGACAAGATTATAATTCTGAAAAATAAACCCGATCTTTCTTCTGCGGAATATGGCAAGCTGTTCTTTTTTCAGTCCCAGAAGGCACTTCCCCTCTACCAACACTTCCCCTTCTGTTGGCACATCCAGTCCACCCAACATATGCAAAAGTGTACTTTTCCCGGATCCGCTTTTTCCGATAATGGCAACAAATTCCTGATCTTTCACACGAAAATCTACGCCATCCAATGCCTTTACCGTATTTTCACCCATTTGATAGTATTTTTTTAAGCTTCTTGTCTCTACAATGTATTCTTTCATTGGTTTGCCTCCTTCTTTTGATATTCTATAGAATATCTCCTAAAAATCACAAACCTGTCTCAATTTTCAATTATCACAAGATTGTGACAATCCCCGATCGGTTATGTTACGATTCATTCACCGGTAAATACAAGCGAAAACACGCTCCTTTTCCCACTTCAGACTGTACTTCTATGTAGCCCTTCTGAAGTTCCATGATTGTTCTTGCAAGATATAATCCGATCCCAACCCCTGGTTTATCATGCACCTCCGGCTCACGGTAAAATCTTGTAAAGATCTCTGCCTGCCTCTCCGGGGCAATCCCTTTTCCAGTATCAGAAATGCTGATCTTTAAAAATAATTCCTGTCTTTCTGTCTGAATATGGATCTTTCCACCTGGTTCGGTATACTTGAGTGCATTATCCAGAATATTATAAATTGCTTCCTCCGTCCATTTGCTGTCATGACGAATCATCATATTTTCTTCGCAGTTCACATATAGATCAATCCCCTTTGACGCCGCCTCCGGAACCACACCGGCAACTGCGTGGCGGATTGTTTCGTATAGATTTTTGTCTTCCTTATGTATTTGCAGAATTCCCGTTTCAAGCCTTGACATTTTTACCATGCTCTGCATTAAAAAATCAATTTTTTCCATCTGCCCTTTGATTTTTCCCAAAAACTCCTGACCGCTTTGCGAAAACTCCTCGTCCTCAAGAAGTTCCAGGTATAGTTTAATATTGGCAATGGGCGTCCTTGTCTGATGGGATATATCAGAAATCAATCCCTTTACTCTTTCTTTCTCACGAAAACCGTCTTCTTCTTTTTTCCGAAATACATGCTCGGCTTTCTCTAATTGTGTTCCTGTTCTTCCCCAGAGGCTATCCTCCAATTCCTCTTCCATATTCCATTCTTTTCCTGTTACGATAGCATCCAGAGCATCTTCCACCTTTTCAGCAAACAACTTCGCTTCTTTTTTTATCCAGTAGTTTTTCCATAACAATACCAGTACTGCTGCAAATAAAATTATCATCATGATACACATCAGCCAATCCATTGATATCCCATCCCATATACATTTGAAATATACCTGTGATTCTTATCTTCAATCTTTCCTCTCAGACGATTCACATTTACTGCCAGTGTGTGCTTGTCCACAAACTGTCCTCCACTATCCCACAACCGCTCCAATAACAGATCATAAGTCAGAAGCTGTCCTCGGTTCATAAGAAATTGACGAAGCAGACGGCACTCTGTCGGTGTGACGGGGCATTCCTGACCTTTTACCGTTACTCGTGCATGATCCAAATCTATATATAAATACTCATCTGCAAAAATCAGACGATTGACCGAAGCAGTTCTTTTTAAAATGACTTCTATTTTTCTAAGTAAAATCTTCATTGAAAATGGTTTAGTAACGTAATCTTCTGCCCCGGATTCATATCCTGCCAGAGCATCCTCCTCCATATCCCTGGCTGTCAGGTAAATGACCGGAACTTCTCTTTGCTTTTTTACCCACTGGCCAAAAGAGAAGCCCTCGCCATCTGGAAGATTCACATCCAAAAGGACCATATCTATCTGATTCTCAAAAAAAATCTGCTTCCCTTTTTCCATAAAAGTCACACCATAAACTCCATATCCTGACTTTTTCAAAGAATAACAGATCGCCTGATTCAAATCAAAATCATCTTCTACAACTAATATATACTGCATATCCTAATTCCTCCGATACAGATTCTCACAAAGAAATCTCTGCATAGCAATGATACCTTTCAATATTGTACCACAGACTTTTCCTGTGTATGAAAAAAAAGAAAGAATCTCAATTTTGTGATTATTCAGTGCACAAAAAAAGAAAATATTTTATAAGTCTTTTCATATATCGTTTGTTTTTTTGTTTACCTTATTAATCTCCTCTCTGAAATTCTTTTTTGCCATGAAAGTTTTCTGTCTTTCTTCTGCCACCTGATTCAAAGCGTCATCTCTTTCTCTTCTCATCTTTTCGTATGCAGTTACGTTCGACATATTTGTTTTCCTTTTGTCTCAATCACTTATAAAAAGTTGCTCTACACTGTATGACCTGCGGGCGAGTTGGCTCATGGAAGAACCGCCCTACTTTTGAGGAACTGGCAGTTATGTTCGAGGGCAGTACTGCCAGCGGTGCAGAGCGAGCCTACCGCAGAGCAGTAGACAAACTGACGGAATTGTTAGTTGCCGAGGGCAAAATTCAGGTTGATTTTGAGAACGGCACAGCAGAAATCATTCGGCTTGCTGATTGGGATACAATTAAAACGAACTGGTTTGCCAATGAGGCGATCCGGTATATTTTATCATTGTCGCCTAATGCTCTCACAAAATATATGCTCGTCCCCCTTGAGCCACCACTTATATCTTGAATCCTTACAACAACTGTAAGTGGTATTTGCTGTGTTCTCATGCTATCATTTTATTACAAATGATAGGAGGTATTCACATGAAACCCATTTTGAATATTGAAAATTTAACAAAAATCTATGGCAATGTGCCAAGTCAAACAAAGGCACTGAATGGGATCACCTTCCAGGTGATGCCGGGAGAGTTTCTTGGCATTATGGGAAGCAGCGGTTCTGGTAAATCCACACTGCTCAATTGTATTGCGACTGTGATTCAACCCACAGGTGGAAGCATTCAGGTGGAGGGCGTTAATCTGCAAGCACTCAAGGGAAGGGCTCTTGCAGATTACCGTGGAAAAAAAGTTGGTTATCTATTTCAGAATTTTGAGCTGCTGGATAATCTGACCGGACGTGAAAATATACTGCTTCCAACTTCTCTGCATGGTATACCCGAAAAGGAGAGCAGCCAGCGTCTAAGCCAGTTGGCGAAGTATCTGGAAATCAACGATGTTCTGGACAAATTTCCCTCCAAGATGTCTGGAGGGCAGCGCCAGCGTGTAGCGGCAGCAAGAGCGCTAATCCTGAACCCCAGAATGATTCTTGCCGATGAGCCTACCGGTGCTTTAGATTCCAAGAACGCAAGGAACATCATGGAAAAACTGTCCGGCTTGAACCGTGACGAACAGGCAACGATCTTGATGGTGACCCATGATTCCAATGCCGCCAGCTTTTGCAAGCGTATTCTGTTCATCCAGGACGGTGTAATCTTCCATGAGCTTCGCCGTGGAGATGAAAGCCGGCAGGAGTTCTACGGACGCATCCTGAAGGTGATGGCACAACTGGGAGGGGGGAGTTCCAATGTTCTCTAATCTGGTTTTTCGAAACAGCCGCCGCAGCCGAAAGGAAAACGGTCTGTTTTTCAGTTCCTTGGTGATTTCTATTATTGCTTTTTATATGATTCTTTCCATCTCTACTCAAGATGTTATGATCTTTTTGCAGAAGATGGAGAGCGATGCAGTGAACAGGCTCTTGCTTCTGATTCCTGTGTTTTACGGAATGACCCTGGGTATTCTTTTCTTTTTGATTTACTTCGCCTGCAAGTATCAGTTTGAACGCAGACGTCATGAGTTTGGTGTCTACTTGATGCTGGGAATGCACAGAAGCAAACTGTTCGGTATGCTTTTGGCGGAGGATTTGTTAAGCAGTATCCTGGCACTGCTCATTGGTTTACCTACGGCTATAGTGCTTTCGGAAATCGTTAGCCTTGTCACCGCTAAGCTTGTGGGTATGGGGATCATCGACCATCATTTTTCTTTATCTTGGTCTGCAATGAAATGGACACTGGCAGGATTCTTGGGTATTAAACTGCTGGCACTTCTGATTTTGAGCGGAAAGATTAGCCGACAGGAGATTGGAACTTTATTATCCCAGCCGACGAACCGCTCAAAAAAGCAAATGCCCTCTGCTATCTATGGGCTGGCTGCTGTATGCGGAAGTGTGATGTTGGCAGCGACTTACTACATGGCGATTCAGGGAATTGCATGGACGAAGGTAATTATGATGGGGCTGACTTTACTGTTGGGTTCGGCTGGTACGATGCTGCTGTTCTACGGAATGCGGGCACTGATTGCACTGATTGTTAAAAAAGGCAAGGGAAATAAGCAGCTTCATGTATTTACCTTCCGTCAAATTCAGGAGGATGTCATTCATCAGTCAAGCTCCATGGCAATCAGCTCTCTGCTGATTCTGGCAGCACTGTGTTGCTTTGGTGCAGGCGTGGGAATCGCAGGAACAAACAATCTATCCACTGGTCATGTAATCGACTATACCTTTGAAGATTATACCGTTGAAGATTCGGCGCAGGTTCTTCCAAATATACAGGCAGCACTGAAAGAAAACGGTTTGGAAAATCAATTTTCAGAGCTTTTTGAAATGAAGGTTGGGCATATTCGCACCACAGAAGATTATGAGAATGCCTACAGCATGGACGCTGTTATGGACTCTCTTCGGAGCCTGCCCCAATCGGAAGATCGGGATGTCCTTCTGAACAATCTTGGTTATGCCACATACCCGTATTTGATTTGTCTGTCGGACTATAATCGTTTACTGGAATTGTCTGGCAGGCCTGTCATTAAATTAAGTGAAGATGAAGCCGCTGTTTATATAGGTTCCGACTATACTACTGTAAATCGTACCGCAATGCTGAACGGCATACTTACTGAACAGCCTGAAACGGAACTGGTTGGCAGTCCGATTTATCTTACTGGAGAGGTTCAGTCTGTAAATTTGATTACGGATCGTTCTATTACTTTGTCCTTTGCATTGATTCTTCCGGATGAAGCCTTCCTCTATCATACCCAAGGAATGTATGATACGTATGTGAATGCGGTACTCAGTGAGCAGGCTATGGAAGGAAATAGCCTTATGACTGCCTATTCTGGTCTGAACGAGGAGCTGGACGAAATAGGTATCGAATATGAAAGCTATCTTCAGAACATGGGACGCCAACTTTTCTACACCGTAGCATCCAGCTATATTACCCTCTATCTGGCGATTGTGTTCCTGGTGGTTGCCAACACCATTGTGGGTGTTCAGTTCCTGATGAGCCAGCAGAAAGCCGGGCGTAGATACCAGACCCTGATCCGCCTGGGAGCCACTTACGAAAGCCTTTGCCAGTCTGCCGGAAAGCAGATTGCGTGGTTTATGGGACTTCCTGTATTGGTTGCAGCTGTCAGCAGTCTGTTTGGAGTCAGAGCGTTGTTTACAGGAATACTCTCGTCCCGAACCCGTGGGACAGTGTCTGAAATGCTGCTTGTATCTGCTGCTATGATTTTGCTGCTTTGCGTGATAGAATATATTTATATGAGAGTGGTCAAGCACTCCAGTGATCGGTATTTGCTGACACTGATGCAGCCGCAGAGAGAAGAATAATTGGGAAGGAGGTGCTGTCGTGAAAAGAATTGCTGTTGTGGAAGATGAAGTCTATATGCGGGAAGAACTCTGCAATATGCTCCAAAAGGACGGGTATCTTGTGGAGGCAATCACTGAGTTTGAAGATGCCGCTCGGCTCTTGGCAGCCCTCCGTCCTGACCTTGTGATCTTAGACCTGAATTTGCCGGAGATTAGTGGCTTTCAAATCTGCCAGGAGCTAAAGAATAAAACCGCTATCCCCGTCCTGGTGCTGACTTCCAGAGACCAGGTAAAGGATGAACTGCAAGCGTTCCAGTTGGGTGCAGATGAATATTTGACGAAGCCGTGCAGAAAAGACCGGCTTCTTGCCAGGGTATCCAATATTCTCAAAAGGTATGAAGGCCGTACCAACCTCATAGAGGGATTGGATTTCTTGTTGGACCAGCAGACTTACACACTTTATATTCATAACACCTCTGTGGTGCTTCCCAAAAATCAGGGAAAACTGTTGGTTGCTCTTTTGGCCAGTGGTGATGCTCTGGTCACGACGGAGCAGCTTTGCTTAGCACTATGGGGAACCACAGAATACATAGACGAAAATGCCTTGCAGGTTAACCTGACCCGGTTGAAAAAGACGATGTCCGGTCTGGCGATGAAGCAACGAATCGTTGCGGTTCGTGGGATGGGCTATCGTTTGGAAGCGGAGGTATCTCCATGAAGCAGTTTTGGCGCATAATAGAACGGTACTACCCTTGGCTGCTGTTGCTGCTGGGTGTGGATTGCTTTTGTTCTATCATTCTTTGGATTTCTGACATTCAGGCATTTCAGACCTTGATTGGGTTAGTGGTTCTGACAAGCATCCTTCTGTTTTCAGTGATCCTGTTTGTACTAAACAAGCGGGAGACCACCCGCCGGGAGCTGTTCCGGGATTTTCTCAGTGATCCTACCATCTGCAACGAGGAAAGGCTGCTCAGTGTCATCAGCCGGGAAGAAGGAGAATCTATCCGGTTTCTGGCCTCAGTTTTACAGGAACACAAAAATGAGAGCAGCAGTATGGCAGATGCCCTACGGGACTATGAAGAATATGTGGAAGGCTGGGCACATGAAGCGAAAACGCCCCTGTCGTTGCTGACCATGCTTTTGGATAACCGAATCGACGAAATATCGCCTTCCCTGCAAGCTAAGTTGGATTATGTCCGTAGTCAACTTCAGGAGAATGTCACGCAGATGCTTTACTATGCCCGGTTAAAGAGCAGTACAAAGGATTATCGGTTTGAAGATGTCAATTTGAATGACTGCTTGGGGGAAGTTCTGGAGGACTATGCCCCACTTCTGGAAGAAAAGCAGTTTGTAATTCTCAACAAACTGCAATCTGAAACAGTTTATACAGACCGTAGAGGGCTTCAGTTTATGTTGGGACAAATCGTGAGCAATTCCATCAAATATAGCAGCGATAGTCCCATGCTAACGATTTCCATGATACATTCGGAGACCGCAGATGTCCTTTCTGTTGAGGATAACGGCATTGGTGTAAAAAAATATGATCTGCCGTATATTTTTCAAAAGGGCTTTACCGGGGATTCTACTGACAGCCGAAAGAAAGCTACTGGTATAGGGCTTTACCTGGTTAAGAAGATGGCTGACGATCTAAACCTTCGTCTGGAAGCTACTTCCCAGTGGGGAAAGGGCTTTAAGATAGTCGTTTTCTTTCCAAAACTGGGATCCAACGGTGGAAAATAATATAAACATAAAAACGCCCGCAGGATTTTCTCCTGCGGGCAGCATGTTGTCAGCTATCCAAAGGATTGTATTCTGTTACAGTTTTCAAATAGATTTCGGGATCGCCGTTCAAGATAAGGTCTGCATATCCAATTGGGTCATTGTACCGTTGATACATATTGTCGGCAACCTCGTTCTCCACTGAAATGGTATCAATCGCATTCATGATGCCATCGGCGAATTTTAGTTCTACACAGCAGTTATCCATATTGTAGGCACAAGATATTAAGGTTTTCATGGTATGTCTTCCATAATTCGTAATATAAAGCGAAAATCCCGTCTGACTTCCTGTTAGAAATCAGACGGGATTCGTCCGTATGCACCCCGGAAACCGTCAGCTAACAGTTGATAAGTAAATTAGTTCCTTATCACTGTTAAGCCAAGGTTTCTGAGGTTTTGTATGCATTTTCTCGTTCCAAACGATTATCGCTTTGTGAACAGAAATTAACGTTTGCTGAACTGTGGTGCTCTACGAGCTGCTTTGAGACCGTACTTCTTACGTTCTTTCATACGTGGGTCACGTGTAAGGTATCCGGCTTTCTTAAGTACCGGTCTGTAATCAGAATCTGCTTCAAGAAGTGCTCTTGCGATTCCGTGACGGATTGCTCCTGCCTGTCCTGTGTATCCACCACCACGTACGTTAACGAGAACGTCAAATTTATCAACTGTTTCAGTTGCAACTAATGGCTGACGAACTACAACTTTAAGAGTTTCAAGTCCTAAATATTCGTCGATATCTCTTTTATTGATTGTGATCTTACCTGTACCTGGTACAAGGTATACTCTTGCGATAGATTTTTTTCTTCTTCCTGTTCCGTAGAATTTAGCTGTTGCCACTTTTATTTCCTCCTTTCAAACCTCTGACTAAAATGTTAAAACTTCTGGTTTCTGTGCCTGATGAGCATGTTCTGCTCCAGCATATACGTGAAGCTTCTTGATCATTGTTCTTCCCAAAGGTCCTTTTGGAAGCATACCTTTAACAGCAAGTTCGATAACCTGTTCCGGTTTCTTTGCCATCATTTCTCTTAATGTAGTTTCTTTCATTCCTCCTACATAATCTGAGTGATGATAGTATACTTTCTGATCTAATTTCTTTCCTGTAACTTTGATCTTTTCAGCGTTGATAACAATTACGTTGTCACCTGTATCAATGTGCGGTGTAAATTCCGGTTTATTTTTTCCTCTTAAAACTTTAGCGACTTCTGCTGCAAGACGTCCAAGTGTCTGTCCTTCAGCGTCAACTACATACCATTTTCTTTCAATCTTATCTGGATTAGCCATGTAAGTTTTCATTGGTTGACCTCCTATGAATTTCAGTTTACTAATTATTTTCATTGTAGATTCTATAGAAAACAAGTTCACTCCGGGGCTTTGGTGCAAACTGTTTCTTCTCACGTCATACTTGCATATTATATTATACCAACAGGCTTTTGTCAACTGTTTCTTGCTGATTTTCGTCACTTTTTTGTGGGAATATTCTACAGCATTTCTTTCAGATTGTCCACAGTTTCTTCTGCCTTCACCAGTGTAATACTGCCATTATCCAGGCATTCAACAAACTTATATACCAGGTCAGGATCAAACTGTCTGCCTGCATCCTGAAGAAGCTTCTCCCGTGCCACTTCAATAGGAAATGCTTTTTTATAACATCGTTTGGATGTCATGGCATCAAAAGAATCTGCCACGCACAAAATCCGCGCAGTCAGTGGAATATCTTCTCCTGCGATCCGGCGTGGATATCCTTTTCCATCATACCGCTCATGATGACCGATGACTGCCGGAATTACATAATCCAGCGATGGAAGGTGACGGATAATATCAATCGATGCCTCTACATGCCCTTTGATGATCTCATATTCTTCATCTGTCAGTTTTCCCTCTTTATTGAGTATATACTCCGGAATACCGATTTTACCGACATCATGCAGAAGTGCTGCCTGCCGGATAATCTCTATCATATCTTCGTTCATTCCAAGGGTCGTCGCCAGTGACGTTGCATAATAAGCTACGTTGTTGGAATGGCTGAATGTATAGTGATCCTTCGCATCAATTGCCGCCGTCAGCGCATAAATCGTAGACTCATACTCCTGATAAATATGGGTGTGATTCCTTGTATTGTTCCCCTCACTGTTGTTCCGAAACATCATATCAAAGACCTGGATCCCATTTTTTCCATTATGTTTCACATGATAAACTGCCAGATCTACATTTTCCATCAGCTCTTTCACGTTCCTTGCCGCATAAGGAGCCGCACTGATACCGGCACTCACAGTTACCGCTTTCAGCTTCATATCCGTTCTGCGGTTATTCATAACATAAATCTGTTTTGCAATAGATTCCACCATATTTCTGGCGGAAAAAAGATCATATCCCGGTAAAAGAACCGCAAATTCCTTTCCTCCATAGCGGGCCGTGTATCCACTTTCTCCGACACTGCTTCTGATAATATCTGCAATCCGCTGCAGACACAGATCTCCTTCTTTCACCCCATACAACTGATTATACAATTTAAAATCATCTACATTGATGATCGCAAGTGCCAGCGATGCCTCCCTGTTTTTCTCAAGCTCTTCATTCAGCACTTCATAAAAATATTTCCGGTTCAGTAATCCGGTCATTGTTCCGATCTTCCGATGGCAGCTCCCCCATGCTGCATAAAGCTCTGCAATCAGCGATACTACAACGAGAATACTCCCAACTGCAAAAAATTTTTGTAATACGGCATTCTTCATACGAACACTGTTAATATCATAAATAAAATACAGAATAAATCCTGTACTTCCTAGTATAAACTGCCACATTTTTCTCTCCATGATTTGTGCATTATTATGCACAAATACCTTTTCACGCACTATAAATTATAATAAAAGCAACTATAAATTGCAACAAAAAAAATAGCTTCCCTTTCTCCTTTTTTCAAAAACATTACCATATCATTACATTTTTACAAATTCCACTTTTGCTTTAAATAGTATACCATCATTTGACTCTATCTGATACAATAGATATATGGGATTTTTATCCAAATTTTGACTAAAAGGCAGGTACTAGAATATGTGGGCTTATGAAGGAATTTTTTATCAGATCTATCCAATTGGATTCTGTGGCGCTCCGACCGCAAATGACGGCAAAACCGTATCCCGGATTTTAAAATTAAAGGACTGGAGCAGTTATTTGGAATCCTTAGGTATCTCTTCTATATTATTAAATCCAATTTTCGAATCAGACAATCATGGTTATGACACCAGGGATTATAAAAAAATCGACTGCCGTCTCGGAACCAATGAAGATTTCGAAGAAGTATGCAAAGATCTCCATGCACACAATGTAAAAATCGTTCTTGACGGTGTGTTTAATCACGTAGGACGTGGCTTCTGGGCATTTAAAGATGTACTGGAAAAGAAATGGGATTCTCCATACAAAGACTGGTTCTGCATCAATTTTGACGGTAATTCCTGCTACAATGACGGTTTCTGGTATGAAGGATGGGAAGGACATTTTGAACTGGTCAAACTGAATCTTGCCAATCCTGCTGTTGTAGATTATCTTCTGGAATGTGTAAAGGGTTGGATCGATGAATTTGACATCGACGGTCTCCGGCTTGATGTTGCATACTGCCTGGACCGCAATTTCATGAAACGTCTGCGCAGTTTCTGTCAGGAATTAAAACCTGACTTTGCACTGATCGGAGAGGTTCTCTTCGGGGATTACAATCAGATCGTCAATGACGAAATGTTGCACAGCTGCACCAACTATGAATGCTATAAAGGCATTTATTCCAGCTTCAACAGCATGAACATGTTTGAGATCGCGCACTCTCTGAACCGTCAGTACGGACCGGAACAGTGGTGCATTTACCGTGGAAAACATCTGATGTCTTTTGTTGACAACCACGATGTGACCCGAATTGCAAGTATCCTGACCAACAAGAACCACCTGCCGCTGACTTACGGTCTTCTTCTTGGTATGCCGGGTGTTCCTTGCATTTATTATGGAAGTGAATGGGGTGAGGAAGGAGTAAAAGCTCCGGACAATGACTATGCTCTCCGCCCATGCTTCGATGCGCCAAAACCGAATGCACTGACTGAACAGATCAAAAAAATGATCCATGTCAGAACCGGAAGCAATGCTCTTTGCCATGGAAGTTATCGCAATGTTGTCCTTACTAATCATCAGCTCATCTTTGAGCGCAAAACAGATGATGAACGGATGCTGGTTGCAATTAACGCATCGGATACACCATTTACCGCACACAACGGCGAACTCGGGGGAACTATGACTGATCTGCTCACCGGAAATGAAATCCAGATGAACGGCCAGCTCGAAATGCCACCATACAGTGTGCAGTATCTGAAATAAAACTTTTTCTTCCTAAAAAACTGGGAGAGATGACTTTTCCAACAAGTCATCTCTCCCAGTTTCTTTTTTAATAAATATATTCCTTCATTTCCTGATAAACTCTCGCAAGAGGAAGACCCACGATCGTATTATAATCGCCTTCAATCCCACGGATATACATGCCAAATGCACCCTGGATCCCGTAGGCTCCTGCCTTGTCCATCGGCTCTCCTGTTGCAATATATTCCCGGATTTCTTCCTTGCACATCGGATATACATGCACATCACTGCATTCATGAAATGTCTTCCGGATCTTTTTCCCATCCTTCTTTATCAGAAGCGTAACACCGGTGTAAACCTGATGCGCTTTTCCCTGAAGCATGGAAATCATCTGATATGCCTCCTCTTTATCCTTTGGCTTTCCGAGAATCTTTCCATCTGCTGCAACCACCGTATCCGAACCGATCACCAGAAAATCCCCTGCATTTTTCTTTTCATACTGCTGGTAGACATCTTCTGCTTTCTGCGCAGAAAGTTCTTCCACAACCTGGCTTGGAACCTGGGATGTAATTACTTCCTCACTGTGTGACGGCATGACTACATGCTTTATATTTCCCTGTTCCAGCAGTTCTGTCCTGCGCGGTGATGCAGAGGCCAGAACTACAGTCAACCTCTGTATTCTACTACACATAGCCTAATCCTCTTTCACAAGAATCTTCTTAATTTCTCCCATATACATGTTATGCATATCTTTGTCAGCATACCATTTGTCAAGATTTGCTTTCTCAACAAAATTTTCTTCTCCCATGCGCTGTACATAAACCTTCTTACATACAAAGATCATTTTTGCTTCTTCAAACGCAACTGTTCCATCTACATAATATGGTGTCAGACCGGCTTCTTTGATCTTATCTTCGTCCCTTCCGGAAACTCTTCCACAGAGATTTAACGCTTCTCTATGCTCTTCTCCAAAGAATGCCAGTGTAAAATAATCTTCTCTGTCCACAAATTCTTTGGTATAACGGGAATCACGGATATAAGCTGTCGCAGTCGGCTTGCCCCACATAATTCCAACACCACCCCAGCTTGCTGTCATGGTGTTACATTTTTCTTCATTTCCTGCTGTGATCAGCATCCACTGTTTTCCGATCAGGTCAAATGGATTATCCTTTAATTCTTCTGCTTTTATTTCTGTAAAACTCATTTTTTTGTCCTCTTATTTTGCGATTACTTTACGGAAATTCTTCTTTCCTTTTCTTACAACTTTTCCTTCACCTTCAAAGTCTGCTTTTGCAAATGTTGTCGCAATATCGGAAACCTTTTCTCCGTCAACGGCAACTCCACCCTGCTGTACGGCACGGCGTGCTTCTGACTTGGAAGCAACCAGTCCACTCTTGTGAAGCAGTGTCAGGATATCGACAGACCCGTCTGCAAAATCTTCATCAGAAAGCTCTGCTGTCGGCATATCTGCTGCATTTCCTGAACTGAACAGTGCACGTGCGCCTTCCTGTGCCTTTGTAGCTTCTTCTTCGCCGTGAACCAGTTTTGTCAGTTCGAACGCAAGGATTTCTTTTGCTGTGTTAAGCTGTGCGCCTTCCCATTTGTCCATCTCATCAATCTGCTCAAGCGGAAGGAATGTCAGCATACGTAAACATTTAAGAACATCTGCATCTGCCACATTTCTCCAATACTGGTAGAATTCAAACGGAGAAGTTTTTTCCGGATCAAGCCATACAGCTCCAGACTGTGTCTTACCCATCTTCTTTCCTTCTGAATTCAGAAGCAGTGTAATTGTCATCGCACTTGCATCCTTACCAAGCTTACGACGGATCAGCTCTGTACCACCAAGCATGTTACTCCACTGATCATCTCCACCAAACTGAAGATTACAGCCGTATTTCTGGTATAACATATAGAAGTCATAGCTCTGCATGATCATGTAGTTAAACTCAAGGAAGCTCAGTCCCTTTTCCATACGCTGCTTGTAGCATTCTGCTGTCAGCATACGGTTTACGGAGAAGTGTGCTCCAACTTCACGAAGTACTTCCACATAATTCAGATCCATCAGCCAGTCCGCATTATTAACCATCAGTGCTTTCCCGTCTGAAAAATCAATAAAACGGCTCATCTGCTTCTTAAAGCAGTCACAGTTGTGCTGGATTGTCTCCGGTGTCATCATCTGACGCATATCCGTTCTGCCGGACGGATCCCCGATCATAGCAGTACCGCCCCCGATCAAAGCGATCGGCTTATTACCAGCCTCCTGCAGTCTCTTCATCAGGCACAGTGCCATAAAATGTCCAACATGCAGACTGTCTGCCGTCGGATCAAACCCAATATAAAACGTAGCCTTCCCATTATTCACCAGATCCCTAATTAACGGCTCATCCGTAACCTGCGCAATCAATCCTCTGGCCTGCAGCTCTTCATAAATACCCATTTTCCTAATTTCCTTTCTCTTACCAATCTTTTTATCTTATTCACAGCCAATCTTCTCCGCCGGAAGAAGGATGCGTCCCTGTCCGGAACTCTTCGAAGTTTTTCAAGGATGTCAGCCATCCGGAATCCATTTCTATTTGACTGCATGTGCAGGCGAATGCTCATACTTCTTAGGTTTTGGAAATTTGTGTTATGATTGAAAATCCATCTGTCTGAGCGCAGCGAGTTATGGATTTTCAATCATGCCCTTAACAAATTTTCAAAATCTTAGAAGTATCAGTCGCCGAACCCGCAGACAAATAGAAATAGATTCCGGATGGCGTCCCCCTTAAACCACCCTTCAAAAATTTCCGACAAAAAACCTCGTCCTCCGGCCAATCAGCCTTTAAGGACGAGGTATATTCTCTCGTGGTACCACCTTAATTCACACCCGGCTCACACCGAATGCCTCAGTCAGTAACTAACATTACCGCAGCAGGTATAACGTCCGCCACTCCGTCACAACTTACTTACACTTACGCGTGTTCGGCGTGAAGCTCCGAGATGTATTCGCATCTGACTCTTCGTGCACCTCTCATCAACCGGTTACTTTCTGTCTGAGCCTTGTCATCTGCTACTTGTTCTCTTCATAGCCTGTAATTTTCTCTTCTTTTGTCATACTACCGTATCCGTCAGAATTTGTCAAGCCGGATTTCACACTAAATTTTCATAAGACAGATTTTGTAAAATCCAGTTCACATACTTCCATTATTATCCTGTTCAGTCTCTCAGATTTCCTAATTCCAGAAATCCGTCTTCTGCGCAAGCCCGATATCCGCACTTTTAAACACCGGATTTACTTCCCGCTTCAACTGATCTTCATAATCCCGGAATGCCTTAAATGCCGTCCCGGACAGGATCAGGATCACCGGAATATTGATCAGAGCCATCACGCCCATCAGCACATCCGAAAGATCCCACAAAAGTGACATTTCCATTCCTGCCCCTAAAAATACAACAAATGCCGATACCAGACGGAACCCTCGCATAAAGTTTCTGTCTGGTTCCTTTTTATGAATATAGGTCAGAAGGTTGTCGCAATAGAAGCAATTTCCAAGCAACGTTGTAAACGCAAAAAATACCATCGCCACCGTGATAAATACCGGTCCAAATGTTCCCAGTGACTCCTGAAGGGAAGCCTGAACCCATGGCGCGCCCTGCATTTCTTTTGTCGGATCAATGCCGGATGACATACACATCATCGCCGTTGCCGTGCACAGTAAAAGCGTGTCGATAAAGACAGACAACATCTGAACCAGTCCCTGTTTGACCGGATGGCTGACGTTTGCAGAAGCGGATGCATTCGGCGCCGAACCGATTCCGGCTTCGTTAGAATACAGTCCCCGGCGGATTCCCTGCATCATTGCGGAGCTTGCAAATGCTCCGAAAATTGCTTTGAAATCAAACGCTTCCTCAAAAATGCGGAGGAACATTTCCGGTACATTGCGGATATTGATGATAACCACAATCAGCGCAATCCCGATATATGCAAGTCCCATCACCGGCACAACCATCGATGTCACCTTTACAATACGGCTACCGCCGCCAAGCAGACACCATCCGGTCAGAACTGCCAGAATCCCGCCAATGATCCATGGGCTTACCTTCGGATCATAAAAAGAAAATCCGGAAAATGTAGACTGCAGATTATAGGATGCCAGCATATTGAATCCAAATGCATAAGTCATGATCATGGCAATACAGAACACGATTGCCAGTGGTCTGCAATGCAGCGCCGCCTCGATATAATAAGCCGGACCACCATAGCATTTCCCATCCTCTCCCTTTTTCTTATAAATCTGTGCCAGCGTACTTTCAATCAGTGCTGACGCACTTCCGATGATCGCAATCACCCACATCCAGAATACAGAACCAAATCCCCCAATACAGATTGCTGATGACACCCCGACAATATTTCCTGTTCCTACTCTCGATGCCGTTGAAACCATCAATGCCTGGAATGATGAGATTGCCTCTTTATCGTCCGGCTTCTCCATCACGGACTCACAGGCTCTCTTAAATAAACGCCCCTGTGGAAATCTTGTCCGGATTGTAAAATATAAACCTGCTCCGATCAGCATAATCACCAGAAGTTTGCTGTACATAAATGAGCTGACCGCCCCAATAATTGTCTGAAACATACCTTCTTTCCTTTCTCAATGTTTTCTACCATTTTCGCAATATCTTAACGGAAACTCTCAAAATTTGCAAGCTTTTTCTATTTATTTCCTGTCATTTCGTCCCCAATCACTTTGTAAAAATATTACTTTTTTCAATCAAAATTTCAAACCTGAAAAAAGCGGACAAGCAACACCTGTCCGCCAAATTTATACTATATTTTTCTAACCCTTTACAGCTCCGGCAGCAACACCCTTGATGATGTACTTCTGTCCTGCCAGATATACAATGATGATCGGGATTACTGTAAGCATAATGCTTGCCATCATCGGTCCCATTTCAACTCTTCCGTAACTTCCGCGGAAATACTGGATCAGCATTGGGATTGTTTTATACTTCTTAATATCAAGTACAAGAGTTGGAAGCAGGTAATCATTCCATACCCACATTGCTTCCAGAATACCTACGGATATCATGGTAGGCTTCAGGATATGGATATCGATCAAAAAGAAAGTCTGCAGCGGATTACATCCGTCGATCATGGCAGCTTCTTCGATTTCTACAGGAATCGATTTTACAAATCCGCAGAACATAAATACCGCAAGACCTGCGCCAAATCCGAGATAGATCACCCAGATATTCCATGGCATATTCAGATGTAAGGTATCTGCTGTCTGTGACAAGGTGAACATAACCATCTGGAAAGGAACAACCATGGAAAATACAAACAGATAATATAAAATCTTTGAAATCGGACTATTTACACGGGTTATATACCATGCACACATGGAGCAACATACAAGAATAGCAACTACAGAAGTAATCGTAATAAATGTACTGTATCCAAGACTGCTTAAAAATCCTTTTGAAGCAACGGCATCTACATAGTTTGCGATTCCTGCAAATGCATCTGCAGTCGGAAGTTTAAATGCAGTTCCTGTACTGATCGCTGATTCTTTTTTCAAAGAGTTCATCAGGATCATGATGATCGGATAAACCCAGGCGAGCGCCGCAATTGTTAAAATGACTGTCCATATTGTATTTGCAATACTTTTCTTCTTTTTCATTACTGCTGCACCTCCTTAGATCTTGTTGCTTTCAGCTGTACCAGTGAAATAATGATAACCAGAGCACAGAAGATCACTGCTTTTGCCTGCCCATAACCTTTCCACTGCATTCCGGCACGTGCGTAGAATGTCTGGTAAATATTCAGTGCCAGCATTTCTGTCGCATGGTTCGGATCTCCACCTGTAAGAGCCAGGTTCTGGTCAAACAGTTTAAATGAATTGGTAAGTGTCAGGAATACACAAATCGTGATGGAAGACATTACCATCGGAACTCTGATCTTCCAGAGGATATCCCACTTTGCTGCTCCATCAATCTCTGCTGCTTCGATCAGATCATCCGGTACATTCTGAAGACCTGCGATATAAATGATCATCATATATCCGATCTGCTGCCAGCACATCAAAATGATAAGTCCCCAGTAACCGGCTGAAGAATTCAGTGCCAGGAGCGGCTGACCGATGATCGTAAGCAGACAGTTGATCAGAATCTGCCAGATATATCCAAGTACGATTCCACCGATCAGGTTCGGCATAAAGAAAACAGTTCTGAAAATATTGGTGCCCTTTAACTTCTGTGTCAGAAGCAGTGCCAGGCCAAATGCCAGTACGTTAATCAGTAAGATCGATACAATCGCAAATAATACTGTAAATTTAAATGAACTCGTAAAGGATGTATCCTTGATCGCTGCTGTATAATTTGATATTCCAACAAATGTTGCATTTCCTACTGTTGTAAATTTACAGAAAGAAAGATAAAATCCCTGTGCAAACGGAATGATAAATCCGATCACAAATGCAAGAAATGTTGGGAGAACAAATATTGGTGCATGTTTTTTCAGTGCCTTTTCCATAGAAATCCTCCTCTTTTCCTTTTGCCCGGAAGGATCTTCCTACCAGGTGGCTCTCATTTCACTTTTTATTTTTATATGGAAAAACGTAGTTTCCCATATCCAGAAAACCCGCTTCGTACAGGCTCTCCTCTCACTTAAAAGGGGCAGGCAAGCCGCCTGCCCCTAGGTCAGTTCTTTTTATGCAACTTATTTATTCATTTGCAAGCTTGTATTCAGATGCCCATCCATCTACGAATGCACTTACTACTGCATCCCAGTTAGCATCTGTCTGATCTGCTGCATAAGCTGTCAGTGCAGATCCAACACCATTTTTCCACTCTTCTGAAGGCATTGTTGAGAAGTTCCATGCTACCGGAGTCTTTCCGTCTTCGGTCATCTGTTTGTCTTCTTTGATAAAGAGATTCTGAGATTCCTGAGCTTTCTTAAACGGAATGTTGAATCCCATATCGTCTGCCATACATTTTGTTCCTTCATCTGAAGTTACACACCAGTCCATAAAATCTAATGTAGCCTGAATATCAGCTTCGTCTGCGTCTTTATTTACGCACCAGTAATTTTCTGTACCTGTGCAGAGTCCCTGGTTTGCTTCATCGCCTACACCAAAGTAAATCGGAAGCATGGTCATGTCATCATCTGTCAGGCCGCCATCGATCAGCTGTGTATATTCCCATGTACCATTTTGATAGAATACAGCTTTTTTATTCAGGAATTCATTTCTTGCATCGTCACCTGTCTTTGCAGCAAGATCCTTTGGATCGCATGTGCTGTTGTTGATGTACAGATCCCACATATCGCGGTAGTTATCAAGATATGTGCCTTTGATTGCATCTGTTGTGTTAATTCCTTCATCCTGATATTCAAAGTAGATCGGAAGGTTTGCAAGGTGTGTCTTGAATCTCCAGTCAGAAGATCCGTCCATACCTGCTGAAGTAAATGCAGAAAATCCAAGTTCAGAAGTTCTATTTGTAATGTCTTCTGCTACTTTTTTCAGATCTGCAAAAGATTTGATGTCATCCGGTGTATATCCTGCTTCTTTTAATAATGTCTTATTTGTGATAATTCCGTATGTTTCAATAACATATCCGATACCTGCTACAGAATCTCCGTCTTTCAGTGCATAATCATCACTTGTGAGTTCTTTGTAAATATCAGAATCTGATAAGTCGTAGCAGTAATCTTTCCAGTTTGCAAGTCCTACAGGTCCGTTTACCTGGAATAATGTTGGTGCTCCGCTCTTTCCCATTTCACTCATCAGAGTGGTTTCATAGTTTCCGGAAGCTGCTGTAACAACCGTTACATCTACACCTGTCTCTTTTGTGTAATCCTTTGCCAGCTGCTGCCACTGTTCATCCTGCTCCGGTTTGAAGTTCAGATAATATACAGATCCTTTGCTGCTGTCCCCTTTACCGTCTGCACTCTTGCCATCGCTCTTGCTTCCACATCCTGCAAAGCATCCAAGTGTCATGATTCCTACCAGCCCCAGTGCCAGCCATCTTTTTTTGTTTTTCATAATTTCCGTTCCTCCTCGTCTGGATTTCTTTTCTATGCTTAAATAATAGCAAGAATCCAATCAAAGGCTGTAACAAATCGCAAACCTCCTTTAACAAAAAATATACTTTTCGAAATGTAAAAAATTTGTTATTGATAAAATGACACCAACAGCCTTCTCCTCCCATCATCTCTCTTTCTCATACTCCCGGATACTTTCATCGGCAGTCTCCACCATCTGCGCAAGCGTCATTTTCCCGGCGGCAAGCTGTGGCAGGCACTCCCCGATCGTCTCTTCCTGAAGGATGGAGTTCCATTTCACCTGATAGTTCGGAACGATCTGCGGATTGTTATTGTAGGCATTTACATAATCCTGAAGGAGCTGGCTGATTTCAGTGCGTCCGTTCTTGTCCATCAGCTCTTTCTTCTCTTCCAGATTGAATTTCGTGCGAAATTTCAAAAATTCAACCGCTCCTTCTTTGACCTCCTCGCTGTAAGTGGAAACCACCGCCCAGCCAAAGGTTTCCGGTGAGGCGATCAGTTTATTTCCCGGAAATGCGGAAAATCTTACCTTTTCTTTCCATTCTTCCGGCAACTGGTCGATCATCCAGTATCCGTTCGGAATCATTGCCACCTTTCCTGTGACAAAATTATTGTATGCCACATCGTAGTCAGCATGAATTGCATCTTCTGTTGTATACCGAAACAATTTCTGCAAGGTTTCTGCAATTTCAAGACCGGTATCATTGGAATAGCTTTCTGGGAGAAGCTCTTTCATAAATGCATAGCCTTCTTCCGTGTGTGCTGCCTCTGCTGTTGCAATCAGCATCGGCGCCCAGCCGGTTCCTTCAGTGTGAAGTCCAAGCGGTGTGATTCCGTTTGCCTGCAGCCGGTCACAGCAGTCCCAGAATTCTTCCCATGTCTCCGGGAATTTCTCAATCCCTGCTTCCGCAAAAAACTCCGGATTCCAAAACATGCCGGCGCACGCAAATGCCGCCGTACTGATCGGTCCAAGATAGATATTGCCATCCTCATCCGTACAGCCTTCCATCACCGCCGGTTCGATCATATTCCTCCACTCTTCATCCTCTTCCAGATACGGACTCAGATTCTCGATCCGTCCATCCGCAACCATCATCTGATAAAAGGACGGCAGGGTGCGCACATCATAGATCACAGCCGGAAGCTCGTCTGTGACATTTAACCGTTTCAGATTTTTTCGGTATTCCTCTTCCGTCTCCATGATCCATTCCACTTGCATATGATATGTACCGGCATATTCTTCATTAAATGCATCAACGACATCCTGTTCCGTTTTCTTGCCGGAAGTCGGATCTACCGTCAGAATGATCGGAATATCAATCTCCTTTTTTTCTGTGCTCCGGCTTGTCTGCCCCGTATTTTTACCACATCCGGTCAGCACTGTCAGAACCAGTGCGATACAAAACACCGATTGCAAATATTTTCTATAAATCACGTTTCTCCTTTCCGTCATCCGGAATTTGGATTGTACACCGGGTTCCATTTTCTTCTGCCTCATAGTAAAACAGCACATCCTCTCCATATTTCAGCCGCAGTCTGGTCAGTACATTCACCACTCCATATCCGTGTTCCTTATCCTGGAAGCATTTTTTCGCCTCCAGAATCGGATGCCCGTTTAAGGCATTGATCTTTTCCATCATTTCCCGGTCAATCGGCTTCCCATTATTGAATACCACGATTTTCAGCTGGCTATCCTCCCTCGCAATCTCAATCCGGATCAGACCATTCTCATAAATTTCGCAGAATCCGTGCTTGATCGCGTTCTCGACAAGTGGCTGCAAGATCAGCTTCAGCATCCACGTACTCTTCTCTTCCACCTTACACTCAATCTCATACCGGAACAGATTTGCATTCCGGATCTGTTGGATTTCCATATAACTCTTTACATTTTCCAGTTCGTCCTCCACCGTCACGATATCACTGCCCTTGCTGAGTGACAGACGCAGATATTTGGAAAGTGCCTGAATCATCTTCATGGTTGTCTCTTCTCCGTTTATCCGCGCAAGCATGTAAATTGTATCCAGCGTATTATAAAGGAAATGTGGGTTGATCTGTGCCAGAAGCATGTTCAACTCCGTCCGTCTGAGCACCCCTTCCTGTTCTTTGATCTCTGCCAGAAGATTCTCAATATTTTTTAGCATCTTATTGTAGGAATGTCCGATCTGATCCAGTTCTGTATTGGTATTCAGTTCAATCAGGCGACTGAAATCATTTCCGTCAAACTGTGTCATCTCTTCACTGATCTCCCGGATCGGACTGGTGAACCGCTTGGAAAAATAGATACTGAGCACAACCGCTACCACTGCCACAAACAGATAAATCCCGATCAGCACCGTAAGTACCCTCATCGTTCCCTGTGTCATTACACTCGATGGAACGACTGTGAACACCGTCATTTCAGAGCTGCTTTCTTTGTAAATGGAGCAGACACCACCGCTCACTCTCCGGCTTTTTGCAAGAATACCACTTGTTTCCTGTGCGCTGATCTTATAGACTTCCTGTTTTACCGCATCCGAAATCTTCGTCCCTTTCGGGCACCAATCAGCACATAAATTCCCCTTCTTATCCAGAATTCCGATCTGCACTTCATCTGTCATACTCCGATCCTTTCCAAGTATCGTTTCCAGAAAGCTGTCATTCATCTTGATGAGCAGCAGTCCTGGTTTGCTGGCGTATTCCATACTGTGTACATATCTTCCGATAAACAATGCTTCTTTCTCCGTCCCAAACAAAGTATCCTTCGCCCAGAACCATTGTGTTTTCGCATAAGAATCTCCCATGTAATCTTCCAGATGGCTGTCTGAAAAATCTTCATAATCAATATGCGAGTAGGATCTGGCATAAACATTATTTTTATTATCCACATAGCAGTATTCTGCCACATGATCCAGATTCATATAGGCAAAATATTTCTGAAGAGAGTTCTTTTCCACATCTGCAAATGAAGCTTTTTTCAGACTTTCCTGAACCTGATCGTAAGTAATACATTCTGCTGTCCCTTCATCCGCCTCTTTTGACAGTGTATCCAGAGCCAGCCCCATCTTCTCATTTAAAAATTCATATTTATCTGTAACCTCTGTGGTCAGACTCTGCCTTACATAGATCCAGACACCGATGCTTGACAGCAAAATTGCCAGCAACAACAGCCCCATTATATATCGAAGGTATTTTCTCTGTATTCCGGATTTAATCACCCATTTCTTCATTCTTCGTAATCCTTTTTGTATTCACTCGGTAATTTTCCTGTATATTCTTTAAATAAATGTGAAAAATAGGATGCATTGCTGATTCCCACCTGCTCACATACCGTTCCTATACTCTCACATCCATCCTGGATCAGCCTCTTTGCTTTCTCCATTCTCTGCTGTAAGAGATACTTTTTAAAGGTCATATGAAATGTATTTTTAAATACACGCCCGAAATATACCGGATTCAGATAAATCTGAGTTGCCACCTGAACAATAGAAAGTTCTTCCTCCTGCAAATGCTCACCGATATAAGAAAGTGCCACTGTCATATATTCCTTTGCACATTTATTTTCTCCGCTTTCTGCGTATTTTTCCCGTTCCTCAATTGCTTCTCCGAGGATCCTATAACTGACATCTACCGCCTGTGCTGCTGTCAGACTCTCCATATTCGAATAATAATTTCGGAACTGTTTCTGCAGTTTTTCCGTCATTCCGTAAGTATCGTTCAGCATCATCTCCGCTTGCAGCATAACCTTATGTATATAACGGATCTGTAACTCTTCCTCATGTGGAAGTGCGTAGATCAACGCAATAAAAGCCTGTTTTAACTCTTTAAACGCATTCTTCCGAACAGCATTGACGATCGTAAGTCCTGCCTCTTCGCAATCACTTTTTGCCGCTTTTTCTTCCTTTTTCACAGGTATGGAAAAAGTATTCTCATTTGTGGCACTGCTGCAGATTGGCTCGAAAAGTCCCTGCGCCTCTTCGTAACTCCGGCGGATTCCATCCAGTCCTTTATACGGTTTGGAAATCGATGCAGTAACCGGACTTTTCTGTTCCCTTTTAACCTGTTCCAGAATCTGCGCAATCTCGCGCACTGTCGCATTTTCCTTTGTCTTGATCAGAAATACATGAAAACCTTCTGCCTTTTCAAAATGCCAGAAAAAGTACCGTTCTGAAAACAATTCTTCCAGAGATTGTATCAATTCCAGCCTGGCTGCTTCGTAATTCAGTGCATCCGTAATCTTATATGTAAGATCAAGATCCACACACATTGCAATAAAACGGTCGCCCTCTTCGATCACATCTTTCAAGATCGCAAATACTTCCTGCATTTTTTCATAGGAAATTTTATTCTGTAAATATTTCTGTACAACAACCTGGAGAAAACTGGTAGAATCTTTTCGGATCATATTTTCCCAGCTTTCATAACGCTCTTCGCTCTCCAGTTTCTCCATACAGGTCTGGTATGCGCCCTGCATGGTCTCCTGTAGTTTATCTTCCTCGATTGGTTTCAGCAGATATGCATATGCACCAAGATCACACGCCTGCTGTGCATAATTAAAATCACGGTACGCACTGAGCACAATAAAAACCGGATCCAGCTCTGTCTTCTGGATCTCTTCCATCACCATCAGACCGGAAACCTGTTTCATCCGGATATCCGTCAGTACTACATGAGGCTTCACTTTTTTGATCACTTCAATTGCCTGCTCCCCACTCTGTGCCTGACCGGCAACTTCAAATCCCATCTCATTCCAGTTGTACGTCTTAACCAGTCCCTGCAGAAGGATTGGTTCGTCATCTACAATCACAAGTTTTAATAATTTCATACCATTTCCCCATTCCTGATAATCTTCCTACTTCTTATTTTAGATAAGACATGATAAAGAATTTATCAAAAACTATACTTCCGATGCGAAAAATCATACTTTTACCAAAAATTATACATTCTCGTTCGGTAAATAGCAAGAAAAGCCGGCAGAACTGGCTTTTTCTTGCCGTCTGCCGACTTTCCGGATCCTATGATTTGTTAAAAATCATATCTTTTTATTATTTTCTTTTTCTGCGTTTCCAAGCAAATCCACCAATACCAGCTCCGAGTGAAGAAACTGCAAGTCCTAACCATCCAAATACGCTTGCCGGATCTCCGGTCTTCACGGAATCACTTCCGCTTGTCTTGGATTTATTTGTTGTACCATCTGTCTTTTTTACAGATGAGCTGTTTTTCTTTACAAGTGCCTTGATTGCTTTGTTCAGGCTGTTTGTTGCATTATCTACTGCTTCCTGACTTTCTTTTGCATCCAGTGCTTTCTGGGCTTCTGTCAGTACGCCCTGCAGTGCTTTCCAGCTGTCTGCTGTGTAGTCTGCTTCTTTGAGTGCTTTTGCATCTGCAATTGCCTTTTCAAGAGAAGAGGTATCTACAGTTACCGGCTGTTCGTCTGCTTTGACAAGTTTTTCTTTTGCTGCATTTAATGCTGCTGTTGCATTGTCTACTGCTTCCTGGCTTTCCTTAGTTTCCAGTGCTGTGCGCGCATTTGCAAGTGCTGCCTGATATGCTGCCCAGCTCTCTGCTGTATAATCAGATTCTTTCAGTCCTTCTGCTTCTGCAACTGCTTTTTCAATCTCTGTTGTGTCAACTGAATGTTCTACTTTTACAAGGGCTTCCATTGCCTCTGTCATGTGAATTGTCTGCTCTTTTACTGCTGACTGTAATGGATTGTCTGACGCAAGAAGTTCTTTCGATTCTTCCAGTTCACTCATCATCTTATCCCAGCTATCCTTTGTATAATCAGATTCTTTCAATGCACTTGCTTCATCAATTTTAGCCTGTAAAGCTTTTTTATCTTCTTCACTCGCAGTTTTTGGTTTCGCTATATTTTCTGTTCCGACTTCAAAGTTATAACTGTAATCAGCATAGCCAAGTCCATATACAGTCAATTTCCAGTAACCCGTTCCATCTGTTCCTTCTGGAAGTTCACATCTGAGAGATTCTGTAAGTCCAAGCTGAATACCCATGGATTTGTGCATCCAGTTATCTGCCGCGAATTTTGTTCCAAATGTTCTTACCGGTGTTGTATAAGTTGAATCATTTCCATAATAAGTCCATTCGACAGCCTGCATCGCAGAACCAAGACCACCATAGTTACCATTTAAATCCACACGTATGAATTCTCCATAGCTTCCAACAGCTTCCCCTTCTCTAATATTTGGAGTAACATCAGCAGTTTCAAGCTGTGTATCCTTTAATCCAGAATAAGAGCCTGTTGTTCTTGCTGAAAATGTGAAAGAACCATCTTTCTGCTTTTCTGCTGTTTTAAGACCATTCGTATTCGCTGTTACATCTGCAATTGCTGTATATGATTTAAGCTGGTTTTCAGAAAATCCGCCAATCAATGTGCCTCCATTTTCTACAACCACATATTTTTCTTTCAATGCACTTAAATCTGCTGTTTTCACTTTAACAGGAACATATTTTATACCAGTCACTTTGTAATCTGCCTGAATAAATGAGCTTCCATCTTCTGCAGTAAATACAGCCTTCTTTTCTGCATTTGTAGTTCTTGTATAAATGCTGCCATCTGTCATCACTGCTTTTCCATTTTTGTCCCAGTAAGACAGGTTATATTGATTACCATCTGTATCTTTAATCACTGCCGTACACTGAAAACTTCCTCTATGTAAGCCATGATTTGCAGTTGCTCTTGTAACGGTATCAAAAGCGCCTTTATCATATTCATTACGAGAATCAGTAACACTAGATGCTTCGGTATTTCCGGCTGCATACACACCTTCATTTGCCCAGTATTCTGACCAGTTCATTCCTACATAAACATAGGAATACTCTCTGTCCTCTCCTGCTACTTTATAAGTAAATGTGTATGCTTGATATCCATCTTCTGCAATTGTTACAGTAAATGCGTCTCCTGCCTTTGCATCTTTAAACGCATCTTGTGTAAGATCAAGTTTTCCATCTTCTGTAATTAGTTTTACTGCTTTCTTTCCAGATGCTGCATATTCCTTTCCGTTCACTGTAACAGAATTAATATGTTTTAAATATGTCTGGAATTCTTCTTCATTAACATCATCATTCTTTACAACTGCTGGTTCTTTATTATCTTCATTATATTTCACCGGCATTGTCTCTGTATAAGCATTAAAAGTAGTTGAAATCGGTACATAAGTGCCACTCCTATCGCTAAGTGTAACGGTATATCGACCTTTTGTAAGAGCTTTTTTGAATTTAATTGTTCTTGTAGTAGTCTTACCTTCTGTTTTAATTTCCACAGAATATGCATCTTCATCGATTCCGATTCCATCAACTTTGTATTCTTCTTCAAAATCACTTGGAAGTCCACTTACCACAACAGATGTTGTATCTGATTTGGTAGAAATATCTGCCACTGATACTTCGCCATCAAATTTCTTCGCTACTTTCTGGTCCATCGGGATTTCATAAATACCATCATCTGTGTAGTAAGTTACTTTATTAATCGTCTGTCCCATCATGGTAGCATAATCTTTGGAATCAAGTTTGTTTCCATGTGATTCTGTTACAAATCCAGTGCTCCATGCAAGTTTTGCTTTTTTCCAGATATTTTCCACATGGCGAAGTCCATAACTACTTCCCTCTTTTGTGCTAATTACTACACCATATACTGTATTAATACTTGTTGGAAGACCATCTATATTTAACTGGTAATCACCATAATCAGACGAGGTTTTAAATTTTGTTGTAGCATCGGACAGAGTCTTTACTTTGGAATCTTCTCCTTTTACCTCACTGAAGTTAAATGTTCCATCTGCATTTACCGTTGCTTCTTTATAATAAGATGGCGTGTCGCTTAAAATATAATAAGAATAGCTTGCGCTTTCAAACAATGCATCTTTTCCCTTATATGTTGTTGTTGATTCTTTTCCTTTAATTGATGTTGTAATATCCACCTTACTATCATCTGTAATCTGCATATATTTTTCTAATACAGATGCATCACTGATCTTAATCGGGAATGTCACACCTGTAATATCAGAACCGTCACTGTTTACATGATAAGAACCTGCTGCAAGTGAAGCTCTGGTTTTCTGCTTTGTTGCTGATGAAACAGTATCCGCACCTGTTACTCCTTCTGCTTTATAGAAGTCAGCATACGGAATGTTCATTAACACATAGACTTCTTTCTGTACATCTGGTGTTTTCTTTACAAGTGCAGCAATTTCTGCATTCAAGGTATCTTTTGCACTATCTACTGCTGTCTGGGATTCTTTTTTCTCAAGAGCATCTTTCGCTGCTGTCAGTGCATCCTGCATTGTTTTCCATGATTCAGCTGTATAATCGGCTTCACTTAAATCTTCTGCTTTTGTGATTACAGCCTGCAGATCCTCTGTCTTTACAGTATTTTCTTCTTTATTTTCTTCTTTCTTAGTTGCTTCTTCTAATGCATTGTTTACAGCCTCAACAATCGCCTTAGATGAGCACGTCGCTCTTGATACTGCATTGATTCCATCTGTTCCATTGGCATCTATAATCTGCTGTACAACACCTGTCGGATCCTTTTTCGTTCCGTTAGCAGCATTCGTAATATAAGTATTATTATCTTCTTCTCCATTTCCCTTGATATTTCCTATAGATTTGATTACTCCATTTTCTATCGTTACCTCTACAGAAAGATCATATTTTTCAAATTCCTCATATTCATCCGGTGTACACTCTGCAGTCCCTGTATATGTTCCATCCTGAACCTTCGCTACATCCTCACTGTTTGCCGCAAACACCGTCGACGGACAAAGTCCAGCTACCATCGACATCGCCACAGCCATTGTCATAGCTTTTGTCTTAATCGTTCCCTTTCCCATAATTACCTCCTTGTTGTTGATAAAATTTATTATTAAGTTAGTTTTTGCTAACCCATAATCAAAAAAATTAACCTATCTGTGCCACTCTCTCCGATTCTCTTTTTACGATCGGAAGCAGCTTTTTACTTATCATTCCCATCACAAATCCGGTCACTGTACCGGCGATCAGAAGTGCCGGCAGATAATAGATCAGTTTCAGATTCTCTACCACAACTGATGCCACGATGATCTGACCGATATTATGTGACACGCCTCCGGCGATACTGACTCCAGCTACGGAAAATCCTTTCAGCCTCTTCATCAGCGCCATGACCAGAAAACTTAAGATTCCTCCTGCCAAGCTGTAAACGATCGACATTCCATTTCCAAATAAAAAGCCGGTCAGCAGGATTCGCATAACTACCACCAGAAATACTTCCGGAAGTTCCAGAAAGTACAGCCCGGTCACTGTCACCAGATTGGCAACTCCGAGCTTCATTCCCGGTATCCCGAAATTGATCGGTATTAAGCTTTCCACATAACTGAATATCATCGCCAGCGCAACCAGCATTGCCATATTGGCAAGTTTTTTGTTTTTATTCATCTGTTTTTCCTTTATCATTTTGCGATCGTATCCGGAGCTACATCTTCCGGATCTGAAGTTCCAAAGCTCTGGTCATTCTCATTTTCCAGAACCTCTACTACGAGCTTATGTGGCAGACAAACGATTGTCTGTGTATGCCCGCTGATCTTTCCCTGCTCTTCACAGTATCCATCCGGGCAGTTTGCCTCTTCCATATACGCCTTTCCGTCTTCGATCCGGATCCGGTTATAAAAATCGCCATCCTTTACTTCGATGGTCTGATCCTTCGACAAGGAATACGTTCCATAGATTTTCCCATCCAGCGTAACCCGGATCTGATTTCCTTCTTCCCCTCTCGTCAGCTGCATCACAAGCAGCATCGCAAGCGCAATCACAATAATTCCTGCTCCAAGTATCAGATCTTTCTTCTTCATCTTCTATACACCCAGCCAGAGCAGAAGAATCAGTAAGATTACTGCCCGCAAAATCGTAAACCAGAATTCATTTCCACGAAGTCCTTTTACTCCGGTATGAATATTTCCTTTCGGACAGGTATCGATGCATTTCTGACACTGGAAACAGTCCCCTTCTATCTTCGGCGATCCATCTTCCGGAAGTCCGATGTTAGAAGGACATTTCTTTGTACATGCCTTACATCCTTTGATGCAATTTTCCCGGTCTCTGTGAAGTGCGAAAAACGGAAGGACCGGAAGCAGGGAAAACACAGCTCCCATCGGGCAGAAATTTCTGCAGAAAAACCGTTCTTCAAAACACATTCCCACAAGGATCAGAACCAGAAGAACGAGTCCCACCAGATATCCGCCAAGCTTAAAGTTGCCGGCATGGAGCATGGAAAATACATCCCACGGGCTGGTTCCTTTTCCCTTTCCATAGACGCCTGCAAAGCACAAGATTGAAATCAATGCCAGTACAATATATTTCAGATAACAGAGCTTTTCTGTCCATGCATCCGCAATCTGAAGAGGTTTCTTTTTCATCTTTTTACAGATCCACACATAGAGTGCATGCACACCATCTCCCAGTGTACCGAACGCACAAGCGAATCCGCAAAAGAATCTTCCGAACAGAATGGTGTAAATGCAGATCACAACCAGTACTGTCACAAAAGAGGTCATGGCAACCTTTTCGCCTGCACCGATCTGTGTAAAGATGTATTTCACTCCGGCAAATGCCGCTGTATACACAGATGGGATAAACAGGAAATACAGTACCTGGATCAATGCTCTCAGCCATATATGTAATTTTTTTATATCTTTCGCCGTTAAATTATGAATATCCATCTTTTTCACGTTACTTTACCGCCTTTTCCAGAGCCTGTTCCGATGCATTTTTGATTCCGGTCGAGCTGAATGTCGCACCACTGATCGTATCTATATCTGCGCTCTGTGCATCGATGATCTTCGGAATCATATCCTTTGCCATGGAAAGGTATGCTCCGTCTTCTTTCTCTGCCGATATCACATTGATCTCTGCAATCTTGCTTTTCTCAATCTTCACTTCTACCTGGATCGTTCCGCCAAATCCATCAGCTTCCCCGGTATATGTTCCGTCCTTGTAGTTTGTGGAACCTCCATTTTCGCTGTCTGATTGTCCGTTTCCGGCAACCTGTGCGGAAAGCCGGGCGATTTCATCTTCTTTCGCACGCACATCCAGCACTGAATTGTATCCCAGCAGAACTCCCACGATCGCGAGCATACTTACCAGTCTTACCCAGAATTCTCTCATTGTTATTCAGCCTCCATATCTGTCGGTCTTTCTGCTGCTTCCAGTACTTTTTTGCATCCTTCCAGGATCGCATTTGAAGAGCAGGTTGCACGGGAAACAGTATCAATATCCTCCGGCATTCCTTTATCTATGATCTGGGATACCACACCTTTTATGCTTGAAGTACCATTTGCTGCTCTCTTAATATAGCTGTCATTACTGCTTGCGCCATCGCCTGTGATATCCGTAATTGACACAATTTTATCGTTGCGGATCTCCACCGACATTGTCAACTTATACTCTTCAAAGTCTTCGTCTTCATCCGACGTACACGAAACGGTCACTTCATAAGTTCCACTGACATATTTTGTATTTCCTTCGTCTTTTCCATCTTTTGATTCCAGCTGAGCAATTGCTGTTTTCAGCTTTTCTACTGCTTTATCAACAATAGTCTGTTTTGTTTCCTCAAGTGCTTCTTGTGCGTCCGCAAGTCTGGTCTGCAGAACTGCCCAGCTTGTTTCTGTGTATTTATCTTCTTCCAACTTTTCTGCTCTCTCGATCAGCTCTTTCAGATCAGTCAGATCCGGCTTCTCATCAATGGGTTCTCCATTTGTCACTTTCTTTGCCTGTTTCAGTGCATTCTTGATTGCATTTAACAGTCCTTTGGAACTGTAGGTTGCTCCTGACACAGTATCTACATCGTCTGTCTTCTGTGTCCTTATCACCTTTTTCACAATATCCATTGCCCGATTGAAGAACGCCTCATCATCGGAGTTTTCTGTGATCAGGATCGCTTTGATCGTCTTTTCCTGGATCACGACTGCAACGGATACATCGCCGCTGTAACCTTCTGCTGTTCCGTAATAGATTCCTTCCTTGTACGGAACGGTTCCGGTCACAGTAGAATTATTGTCGTCTGACGAACTATTGTTATTGCTGTTATTACTATTGTTATCCTGTGTGCCATCCGATGTCCCGTTTACCGCCGCCTGGCTCAGCGCATCCCGCACTGCCTGAATAATTCCGACCGAACTGTAGGTTGCCCCGGACACCGTATCCACATTGGTGCTCTGCTTCGCGATAATAGAATCGATCAGAGAAGCTGCTTTGGAAATGTAATCGCTTCCGTCACTGTTCTCCACGATCTGGATGGATGCGATCTTTCCTCCGCTGATTTCTACCATAACCTTCAGTGGACCGCCAAATCCGGTTCCTGAACCGTAGTAGGTTCCATCCTTATATGCTGCCGCATCCTCTACTTTTGCCACACTGGTCGAACTTCCTGCTGCCGCCGCTGTCTGGCCGGACTGTGCCTGTCCTGTCGTGCTGTTATCCTTTTCCCCGGTCAGCGCATTTTTCACCGCACTGATGATTCCTCTGGAACTGAAAGTTGCTCCCGATACAGTATCCACATCCAGTGTCTGTCCTTCGATAATCTTGTCGATCACTGCTTTTGCCCGTGAAAAAAATGCCTCATCATCGGAAGAACTCAGAATGTCAATCGAAACAATCTGCTTATCCTTGATCTGTACCGATACGGTAATGTTTCCTGCATACCCGGTTCCGGTTCCTTTATATACGCCATCCTCCAGATCAAACGAACCTTTGGCTGCTGTCTTTTTTTCTTCTTTCTTCTCTTTTGTCTCTTCTTTTATCGGTGTTTCTTCCTGCGTCGCTGCATAGACCGGCGCTTCATATCCGCTTAAGGAGCCTGCCACGCACGCCGTAACCAGTGCAACTGAAAGAACGGGTGCAAACGGTTTTAATTTTTTACCGGTTTCTTTGATATCCATCTCTCATTATCCTCTCATTTCACGCAAATTATTTCGTAATAACCTTCATGTCAAAATCCGTTGTAAAGCTGTCTTTCAGACCTTCTGTCACATAAATCGTCCCATCATCTGTCGCAAAGATCGCCTCAAACTCATTACTGTGCGCCTTCCAGAACTCTGCCGCTTTTTCTTCTCCCATGATAAAAAGGGAGGTGGAAAGTCCATCTGCAAGGGTTCCGTCCGAGCTTACGATCGTGACAGATACCAGTCCGTTCTCTGCCGGATATCCGGTCTTTGGATCAATAATGTGATGATAGGTCACACCATCCTGTTCAAAATAGCGTTCATATCCGCCGGATGTGATCACCGCTTTATCCTGAATAGATAAAACTCCCAGATAATCCTCTGTGTCGTCCGGACTCTGTACCGCAACCCTCCAGTTGCTTCCGTCTGTCTTGGTTCCGAGTGCCTGTACATTTCCACCCAGATTTACCAGACCACTTGTAATCCCGTTTTCTTTGAAAATATCCATAATCCGCGAAGAAGTATAGCCTTTTGCAATTCCTCCAAGGTCGATTTTCATCTGTTCATCTTCAAAAGAGATTTCTCTCGTATCCTTATCGTATGAGATCTTCGCTGCATCCACATGCTTCAGAAGCCCTGTCAGTTCGTCAGCTGACGGGACACGGAAATTCTGTGTCGGAAATCCCCACGCCTCCATAACCGGATAAATTGCGATATCAAATGCCCCATCCGTTTCCTTATTCAGTTCCAGTGCGCGCTTCACAAGATATCCGCCATCTTCTGAAAGTGTTGCTCTTTTCTGTTCATTCAGTTTCGCAATCTCACTGTCTGCATTTCCCGTTGATAAAAGTGTATCTAATCTTTCAATCTCTGCTTCAGCGGCATCCACCGCATCCTGTGCTTTTTCTCCATATGCTGTCACTGTCATATAGGTATCCATTGCAAAAATGTCTTTTGATGCCTCGGTATCCGAAGAAGCCTGCTCCGTATTCTTTTTCGAACTGCCTGTACTTTCACTTTTTTTACTCTTTGTCGTATCCTGTCCACTTTGACCGCATCCGCCTGCAAATACAGATGCACACAAACAGACCACAATGATCTTATTTATGAATTTCATTTTGTTTCCTCTTTGTTTGTATATTCTAACTTATAGTAGTTTATATTATCACTAGTTAGCATGTCAATATTAAAGTTATCAGTTAAGAAACTTTCTCATTTTAGCTCTTTTTGCTGTACACAAAAAGAGCTTACACAAAATGTTTCATTACACTTTCTGCAAGCTCTTTCACTTTTTCTAATATTCTAATGTTTTACTCATAACATATCTTCGTTTCCCGCCATACTTCTTTGTCTCGAGAACTGTCTTCATTCCAAGCTTTTCCATATTGCGAAAACTGTATATATTATCCGGATGGACTGTTGCCATCAGATACCGCATCTGCTTATTTTTTACGATTTCTTCTGCCTGACAGAAAAGCTCATATTGCAGTCCGTATCCCTGATACCCCGGTTCCACAACAGCAATCTCCAGATGCGCAACCCGCTTCATTTCTTCCTTGGAAATCTTCAGATATTCTCCCAGGTTGTCCTCTGCCATTCCGGGAATACGGACAATCATGATCGCTGCAGTCTGTCCATTCTTCTTTGTCATGAGGGTAAATCCTTCCTCGCGGATATGCTTTGCAAGAAATTCTTCATTCTCTGCCTCAAACCATTCTTTCACGGGAACAATTTCTCCGGCAAGCTTTACCATACGACAAATTTCAGGAAGATCCTCCTCATTCGCCCTGCGGAACTGAAACTCATTTTTCTTTGTCATACTCTCCATTTACAGCATCTCAACAAATGCAGCAAGTCTGGTGTTCAGCTGTCCGATGTCTGCCTGAGAGTAATCGGTTTCCACACTGATATACGGAATTCCCTTTTCACCTGTCACAAACTTGCGGATCGTATTGGTCTCCACATTGTAAGTATGACATGCCTGAAGAATCATATCCACTACACCGTCTACCTGATATTCATCGATCAGTCTTCCAAGAAGCTCCAGACGATTCGGGTTCGGCGTCATAACAGAGCATCCAATGCTGAGGTATCTTCTTGCGATTGCATCGTAGATATCTTCTGCGTCCTCGTCTACCAGCTTGTCAATGGATTTTGCACCGCTGCAATTTTCAAAAGTTACAACAATACCACCATTGTCTTCTACTGCTCGGATCACTTTTTCAGTTGCTCCTCCGATTGGACATCCTGTGATCAGAATACGCGGTTTCTTCTCTTCCATCTTGCCTTCTGCATATTCTTTTTCAATCTTCGCAGTAAGAGCATCCACTTCGCCCGGGATCAGGGAACGGTCAAATTTGAAGGTGCTTCCGTACAGAACTTTGAACAGATCCTGTCCTTTGATCGGAGCCGGATCATGTTTCATCACTTCATAAAGTTTCTTTAAGGACTGGCGTGCCTGATTCTCTGTCTTTACAGCTTCACGGATCTGCTCTTCCGTGATCGTCACGCCAAATTTCTGTTCCAGATATTCCTTGAAACGGATGATCTCGCCTTTCCAGAGCTGAAGTCCCGGTTCTCTCTGGCTATTCGGAAGTTCCATGATAAATACATCTTTGAATTCTGACATATATTCATACATCTTCTTCTTTCCATCACAGGTTGTTTCCCCAACTACTACGTCTGAGAAATAGAAGAATGGACATTTGTCTGTCTTTGCAAATCCATAACTTGATTTGATCAGCGGACAGAGATTCTTCGGAAGATCCTTTTCTGCCTCCGGAATCGTCTCGTCCGAAGTCGAGCAAAGGCTTACACATCCTGCTCCCATCGCCATTGCAATCTCTTTCGGGAAATATGTACAGTAAGATCCCACAACCGGAACACCTTTTTCTTTCAGTTCCTTAACAGCCAGAAATGATTTCTGTCTCTGCTCCGCAAATTCTTCAAATACCTCTGGCAAATCTTTAATCAGTTCCATCTTCATTATCTCCTTCTGTCTTTCTTTTCTCTGGCAAGAAGTGCTGCCCCGTATGCCCCCGCAAAACGACCAAACTCTTCTGATTCCACTTTCTGATCCAGCTTGTCTGACAGGATTCCTGTGAAATAAATGCTGTGACTGAGTCCTCCGGTCAGGATCACTCTGTCTCCAAGTTCCTTTTTCTGCGCAAGCTGCACTACTTTATTGGCAACAGAATCTACAACTCCGGCCGCGATATCTTCACGCTTTTTTCCTTCTCCGATATAGTTGATCACCTCAGATTCGGCAAATACCGTACAAAGTGAGCTGATCGGAATAACTTCTCCTGCTGCCGCCATATCAAATAATTCATTGATCGTAACACCCAGGCGGTTCGCCATGATCTCCAGAAACTTTCCGGTTCCCGCCGAACATTTATCATTCATCTGGAAATCGGCTACCATTCCATTCTGTACAACGATCACCTTCGTATCCTGTCCTCCCACATCAATGATCGAACAGTCCCCCCCTGCAAGCTCACGCCCACCTCTGGCATGGCAGGTAATCTCTGTAATTACATGATCTGCAAAATCAACTGCGATTCTTCCATATCCTGTAGCAACTACCTTTGTATCATCTGAGGTAACATCTATCCCCATCTCAAGCAGCTTATTCTTGATCTTTTCGCACGTCTCTTTGCTGCTCCATCCTGTCGGCAGTACGAAATGTTCTTTCTTATCTCCTTCAACAACAACCTTGGATGCTGTTGATCCGATATCAATTCCTACATAATTCATATTTTTTCCCTTTTCTCTCTTTAATGACATGATGTTTCTATGCTGTTTTCCCAAAATGCCTCTGATTATTAGGATAACATTTTCACAATATTTCTTCAATAAAACTGCCTGTTTTACTTATTGTTTATCCGAATAGGTTAACTTCTCTATAGTTTTTTTCTATCGCAAAAATTCCTCCGATATGTAGTACCTTCTATTCGGAATTTCCTGTTAAAAAAATGAGCCTGCCTAAAAAGCAGACTCATGCACTATTCTTCATTCTGATAGCTGATTTCCATCAGGCAGAGTCCTTGCGGCGGTGCCGTGACCGCTTCCCTGGTTCTTTCTCCGCCTTCCAAAAGTTCCTTTACCTTTTCCGGTTCGTAAAATCCTCTTCCGACACGCACCAGTACTCCGGCTATGATGCGCACCATGTTATACAAAAATCCATTTCCCGTAATCCGGATCGTAATATGCTCTCCGCTTTGCAGAATCTGCAAATTCGTGATTGTCCGCACCGTTGTCTTTGCATTAGTACGGATACAGCAAAATGGTGCAAAATCGTGTTCTCCTACCAGATAAGCCGCTCCCCGCCTCATCTGCTCCATGTCCAGATCAAAACTTACAAAGTAATTATAAAGCCTCTCTGTCGGAATCGGCACTTTTGTATTGATGATGTGATATTCATAGGTTTTCAGAGTATCCTGATAACGCGGATGCCAGTTAAGATCCACCTCATCTGATTTTACAACTACAATATCTTTCGGAAGACGCTGATTCAGGGCATAAGAAAAACGTTCTGCCGGTATTCTGCTTTCCGTGTCAAACACAGCAATATTTCCTCTTGCATGAACCCCGGAATCCGTCCGGCTCGCCCCTATCACCTGAATCTCTTCTCCGGTGAGCTTACAGATTGCCTTATTCAGCACTTCCTCGATCGTAATTCCATTTGGCTGGATCTGCCAGCCACAATAATTTGTTCCATCATAAGCCACTGTTAATCTGATTCTTCTCATCTTATGACTCCTTAAAAGATCCACAGCTTGAATGGAACATATCTTCCAACAACAAATGTGATCACAACATACAGGATCGTAATCAGGTATGCCATGTGGTCAGCACTCTTATAAATCAGAGGTTTCATCTTGGTTCTGCCATTGCCACCGCGATAACATCTTGCTTCCATTGCCATTGCAAGATCATTGGCACGGCGGAATGCGGATACAAAGAGCGGAACCAGGATCGGAATCATTGCCTTTGCCTTCTGGATCAGATTTCCACTTTCCATATCCGCACCTCTGGCAATCTGTGCCTTCATGATCTTATCCGTTTCCTCCAGAAGGATCGGAATAAAACGAAGTGCGATCGACATCATCATCGAAATCTCATGTACCGGTACATGGAGCTTATTCAATGGGTGAAGAAGCTTCTCCAGACCATCTGTCAGTGAATTCGGTGTAGTTGTCAGTGTCATAAGTGAGGATCCCATAATCAGATAGATCAGCCGGATCGCCATATAAACCGCTGTGCTTAAGCCGTACTCCGTGATCTTGATAAAGCCCACATGGACCAGTGTCTTTCCGCCCGGTGTCAGAAATAAGTTGAAACATACTGTGATCAGAAGCAGAATGATAATTGGCTTCAGTCCTCTGACAATGAATTTGAACGGTACTTTCGCCAGCTTAATGCATCCAAACAGGAACACAGTCGCAAGTACATATCCCAAAATACTTTTAAATGTAAAAAGAGAAATCAGATACAGCAGTGTGCATACAATCTTCACACGCGGATCCAGCTTATGGATACGGCTGTCAGCCGGATAATATTGTCCAATCGTTATGTCTCGAATCATTTGGCTGCCCTCTCCTTCTTCAGTGCTTTCATAATGCCATCCGCTGCTTCTTCTATCGTGGTTGCATCTGTCGGAACATCCATTCCCTTTTCCTTCAGCGCATGCATGATGTACGTTACCTGTGGTGCCGCAAGTCCCACACTCTCCAGTTCTTTGTAGTGTGCAAACACTTTCTTTGGCACATCATTAAACATGACGCTGCCTTTATTCATCACAATAATACGATCCACATATTTTGCAATATCTTCCATACTGTGGGAAACTAGAATGACAGTCATGTCTGCTTTTTCGTGCAGATAGGCAATCTGATCCAGGATCTCATCTCTTCCCTTCGGATCCAGTCCTGCAGTCGGTTCATCCAGAACCAGTACCTTCGGACGCATTGCCAGTACACCTGCGATCGCTGCACGTCTTTTCTGCCCGCCTGACAGATCAAACGGGGAATGATCGAAATATTTTTCTTTGAGACCAACAAGCTGCAACGCCTCTCTTGCCCGCTTTTCACATTCTTCCGGTGAAAGTCCCTGATTCTTCGGTCCAAAACAGACATCCTGAAGTACATTGACCTCAAAAAGCTGATGCTCCGGATACTGAAAGACCAGCCCGACCTGATTTCGCAGCTCACGTAAGTTATAGTTTTCTCCGTAAATATTCTCTCCGTTGTAATAAAGTGCTCCGCTTGTCGCCTTGATCAGTCCGTTCAGATGCTGGATCAGTGTCGATTTACCGGAGCCGGTGTGACCAATGATCCCGACAAATTCACCGTGTGGGATTTCCAGGGATACATCCTTCAGCGCATGCTTTTCATATGCAGTTCCTTCACTGTATACATAATTGATATGTTCTAATTTAATCGACATAATATCTCCACCAATTCTTCCTTCTTCAAAACTCCCGCCGGAATATCAAGTCCTCTTTTTCTCAGTTCATCAGCAAGGATCGTCACCTGCGGCACATCCAGTCTGTAGTGCTTTAAAGTATCCACCTGTGAAAAGATTTCTCTCGGTGTTCCCTGCATTACCACATGACCGTGATCCATTACGAATACGTGATCTGCATCTACAACCTCTTCCATATAATGGGTGATCAGAATCACTGTAATGTGTTCTCTTTTTCTCAGCTCCATCACACTTCGAAGTACTTCTTTTCTTCCATTCGGATCCAGCATCGCAGTTGGCTCATCCAGTACAATACACTTTGGACGCATTGCCATGACACCGGCAATCGCAACCCTCTGCTTTTGCCCCCCGGACAATTTATTCGGTGAATGGTGACGGTATTCAATCATCCCAACCGCTTTCAGGCTATCTTCCACTCTCTGCCAGATCTCCTCTGTCGGCACGCCCAGGTTCTCCGGACCAAATCCCACGTCTTCCTCAACGACCGTTCCTATGATCTGATTATCCGGATTCTGGAATACCATTCCGGCGCTCTGACGTACATCCCACAGATGTTCTTCTTCCTTCGTGTCCATTCCGTCTACCCACATGGTTCCGTCAGACGGAACCAGCAGGGCATTCATATGCTTTGCAAGTGTAGACTTCCCAGAGCCATTATGCCCCAGGATCGCAATAAACTGTCCCGGCTCGATATCCAGCGATACCTCATCAATAGCGCGGCTTTTCCCTATAATATTACCTTCTTCGTCACGCTTTGCATATTCAAATACAAGTTTATCTGTCTTGATCATTTTCATGGTATTTCCTCATATCCATTCTGTAATTTATCTGTCCATACTGTACTAGATTATAACCTAACTGGAATGCCTATGCAATTGATTTCCTGATTGTATCAAAAAAAGAATGCGCCTTCGCACATTCTTTCCCTGTGTTTCTACTACATTTTTTCAATCTTATCCCTGAGTTTCAGCATTTTTGCATCCAGCTCAGAAATTTCATCTGCATAGGTTTTTAATTCCTTTGCAACCTCTTCATTCTCTGTCTTCTTATAAAATATCTGGTACTCAAGCACAGACCAGTAATCCATTGCCACCGTACGGAGTTGGATCTCCACCTTTTCCTTCAGTGGTCCTTTGGATGAATAAATTGGGACCTCCACGATCATGTGAAGACTCTTGTATCCGTTCTTTTTGGGATTCTTAATATAATCTTTCTCACGGATGATCTGTACATCTCCCTGCGCTTTCAGACGGTCTGCGACCTCGTACACTTCATCTTCAAATGGACAGACCACGCGGATTCCGATCAAATCCTTCAGTTCTGCTCTTGCCGTGTCAAAATCCGGCTCCAGGCCTTTCCGGATCAGTTTTGTATAAATACTCTCTGCCGTCTTCACTCTGCTGCTGATCTGGTTGATCACAACATGGCGTTTCTTGCGCGAAAGATCTGCATTTATCATATTCAACTTTGCTGTAAGAAGATCGATTGCAGCTCTGCATCTGAGCTGATACTTCTGATCCTGAAGCGAACGGTCTATCTCTGCAATCTCTTTTGCAGCCTCTGTCCGGATCAGCTTTTCAGGGCACTTATTTTTCTGCTTTATCTTTGCCTTCTGTTTCTTTGGCATAGGCATCTCCCTTTTTGTCTTTTTTTTCACACAATATATATTGTATCATCTTTTGCCCTGAAAATCATCAATTCTTGTTCAAGGAAACGTTAAATTTTTTCTTCCAGATTCAAAAAGCGCAGTAAAAGCTCTGCATTCATCCGTGCAATATTATCGCTCCAGTCAATCTGCAGAAGTTCGTTTACCTTGTCGATCCTCTTCCTGATCGTATTGATATGTACATATAATTTTTCAGCCGTTGCGCTGTAGTTCATATTATTTTCCAGATATACTTTTAAAGTCTTTAAAAGCTCGATATTCTTTTCATCTTTCAGGAGTACACTGTAAGCCGAGAGCATATGAGTAAGCTCTTCTTCCGGAATATCCAGCCATGCAAGTGCACCAAGCTGAGAATACTCCCATGCAAAAAGGCTTGGATAAATCATTTTCCCCATATTCAGTGCTTTCTGGCATTTCTCTATGCTCTGACGGATACGTCCAAGAGAAGCGGCATCCAGTGAATAACCAAATTCCAGTGCCGTCTCCGGACAGCTCTTCAGAACTCTTCTCCGGAATTCTTCCAGAAGTGCCAGGATGTGACCTTTCTCCCAGTCTTCTTCTCTGTCCTCCAAAAAAAGAATTCCCACATTTTCTCCGATCATTGCGATTCTGGCATATTTGATCAGACTGCTTTTCCTGTAAGCCTCAAGGATCTCTTTTCTCCGGTTTGGAAGTTCTTCCTGATTGTCCGCGCGCCGGAACAATACATACCTGTATTTTGTACTCATGGAAATTCCCTGTACATTCGCCTGAAACATCATCTTCTGTGTATCATCTTCCGTTGCACTCAAAGCGTATAACACAAAGTTCTCAAATCCGATATTTCCCATGTTCTGCGCCGCTACGATCTGCTCATATAATCCCTGCAGCATCAGATAGGCAATCCGGATACTGTATTCATCATAATAATCCAGGAATTCCCGCGCTTCCATCACGGCAAAATACGCCTGTACACTTCCATTTACAGAAATCGGGACCCGTATCCAGCTGATTCTCGGTCCCTCCTGGTGACTCTGATTCACAAGACGGTATCTCACCATGTCCATGTAATCACAAAGCGTATGCCGGGTATACGGCATTGACGGCTCCCAGAAATCCTCTGTTTCAAGTCCGAATCCTTTCGCTATCTTCTGAAAATTCATCGAACTGTAATACGCCTCTTCTTCTACAAAATCATATAAAAATGCCGGGAAACCCATCTCAGCCTCCATCGCCTGCAGGATCCGCTTGATCTTCTGCTCTTTATATGAAAAATTCGACATCTGAAATGTCATATGACTGGTATTGATCCGCAGCCTGCGTATGGTCCGGTTCAGCACAGCAGTATTAATCTGGCTCATCACTTCCATCCATGGTGCTGAAAATGGCATGGAGATAAGGGGCACCTCATACTGATCAAAAAGCTCCAGTATCTCCTCCGGTATTTTCTCCAGATATCGTTCTCTTTTGATCATCATTCCCGCTGATTTCTGGACACTTCCCTCCCGGAATGCTTTTTCAATACAATCTGGTTCCTTTGCAATAACGTACCCTGATGAAAGTACCAGTTCCTTCCCTTTTGTCCAGTGGAATGCATCCGGTGCCTCCATAACTGTGATCCCCTGGATCTCACGGTGCAGTCCCTTTGCCCCCGCCAGAACGTAAAAATCCTTAAAATATTCCTGCGATAATAATTCCTGTATTGCGATACCCATTTCTGTCTCCTGCCTGACTGCACTTATCCCCCTCACACAGTCTGTTTTTCTCCTATTTTCTCAGTGTAACATTCATGAAAATTCTTGTCAAATCCAGTCACACACTTACTTTTTTTCCTCATAAAAATCCCGGAAACCTCACGGCTCCGGGATCTTTTTTCTTTACTTTTTCTTGTTTTTATTCACCGTCATACATCGGTGCATATGGTTCTCTGTCCTGCGCATCGAATTCGTCCTGAATTTCTTTTCGCAGTTCCGGCTGTGTATACAGGTCATATGCTGTTGCTGCAATGACTTTTGCTGCGTAAAATGCACCTTTCTGTCCGATCGTGCTTCCGGCAGATGCACAGCTCTGCCAGGTATGCGGTGCAACACCAACCGGCCAGCAAACTGCAGTAAAGAGATTCATCGGCATCATCTGGCTCACATCTCCACTGTCCGAAGAAGCAGTAAGCGGTGCTTTTTCCCAGGCATTTCTGGAAACAACACCATCTGCTAATGCCTTTTCTTTTGCTTCATACATTCTCTGATCTCTATCTTTGATAGCCGGATCAACGGTAGCCTGCAACTGTCTTGCAAATTCCATTTCCTCTTCCGTATAAGTTGGTGTTCCGACCTCCTGCAGATTCTTCCATGTCAGATCTGCAAATGATTTTTCGCTGACCATATCGCAGCAGCCATATTCAATTTTGGTCTCAACCTCCGTCTCTGTCATCATTGCAGCACCTTTTGCCACAAGTGTCAGTCTGCGGAGAATGTCTTTTACATCGCTGATGTGCGGAGCCCTTGTAAAATACCATGCACTTGCTTTATCCGGCACGATATTCGGTGAAAATCCGCCACTGTCTGTAGTATAGTGGATTCTTGCCTTGTCAACTACATGCTCTCTTAAATAGTTGGCGCCTACACTCATAAGTTCCACTGCGTCAAGCGCACTCCGCCCTCTTTCCGGTGCAAATGCTGCATGTGAAGTTTTTCCTTTGAAATAAAACTTCGCAGATGCACTCGCCAGATATCCTTCCTCATAAATCATGTTTGCAGACATCGGGTGCCAGCTCAGTGCCATATCGCATCCGTCAAACATATGATAATATGCCATTTTTACTTTTCCACTTAGCAATTCTTCTTCCGGGCATCCATAGAATCTTAAGGTTCCCGGAATTCCTTCCTGCTCAAGAAACCGTTTGATCATGATCGCTCCTGTCACAGCCCCTGCGCCCAGAAGGTTATGTCCACATCCATGTCCTGCTGCTCCCGGTGTTACCGGCTCTTTCGTGATCTGGCATTTCTGGGAAAGTCCCGGAAGCGCATCATATTCTCCAAGAACAGCGATCACCGGTTTGCCACTTCCATATTCTGCATAAAACGCATGTGGAAGATGTTCTTCATTTACAATCACAAATCCTTCATGATGAAGAAGCTCACGGATCATATCCGCTGACTTCTGCTCATTCCCGCCACTCTCAGGATTATTCCATAAATTAGTGCAGATGTCCACGCAGGTAGACCTAAGTTCCTCCATCTGCCCAAGCATCTCTTTTTTCGTCATATCTACCTCTCCTTTTCCATCCAATTATACACTATTCTTACTTTCCGGCTTCTTTTTTCTTTCCATAAGTTGCAAGTGTTACACCGATTGCTACAAATACACTTGCAAGAGTTGTCAGATAGTTTGCTGCTCCCGGAAGCCAGTTGAAAAGACCTGCGTTAATTGCAATACCAATGAGAATTGCAAATGCAAGCATACCACCTGCAAATTTGATTCTTTTCAGTCCAAACTGCATAAGCAGGGCACCAAACAGTGCCGGAAGCAGATAATTCAATGCCTCTATCACACTTGCCGGCATTGCTGAAAGTACAGAGCTTCCGAGGATAACTCCGATCGTCAGCACAGATACGTTGATGACGATGGATGTCGCCATACCGATTACTGAAACGATCGAACCTTTTTCTGTTCCTGGTTCAACGTCAGCTGCGACCTGAGCCATACCGGCACAAGGAACTCGCATATTGGAAATATTTCCTGACAAAAATGCCATGTATGTACCTACCGGACCAAGTACGGTAAAGTAAGAAATCGGTTCTACAACCCAGAGAAATCCGAATGCACTTGCTGCAGAAATAAATGCGGTGGCAAGTGCAGCAGGTTTTGGAAGAAGTCCGTACACAACTGCCAGTACAAGTGCCGGCAGGAAAGATAATACAGCTCCAAGTAATCCGGTAAGTTTACCAATCTTATGCATCTGCGGCATATATTCGCCTTCATAAAAATCTTTTTTTTCCATGTTCGCTCCTCCTTTAAATCACGGCTGTGATGATCATTGCTGCCAGAATTGAAATCGTAAGATTCCATTCTTTCAGCCACTTGATATTCTTTTTTTCTGAAATGGTTAAAAGTATTGCCATAAATACAGCTCCAAGTACGCAGGCAACTGAGTTTTTATTCAGCTTGATCAGATGAGAAGATGACATTGAACTAAATGCACCAATGATAGCCGCACTTGAAATTGCCATCAGTTTTGCCGGATCTCCACCTGAAATTTTGTGCTGTACCTTGTCCATACGGCTTGCAGAAATAGTTGCAAAGATGATCCATCCGATCGATCCAAGGATCATGGTCCATACTGCCATATCAAGTGCCAGTGGTGTCAGTGTATCTGCTCCAAGCTGTACACCAACTGATGCAGTACCAAAACCTGCTGCGATAGATTCAAACATAACGGAACCGATCAGGGAAAGTCTCATCCACGCCATCGGTCCTCCAACAGTGATCAGAAGGGAAAGCATTCCACTTAAGATTACAATAGATGGTCCAATGGAAGTGATCGCGCTGCTCTTGATTGCGTTCTTCATCTGTTTTTCTGTAAGTCCGATCTTCTTTCCTGCCGAATAAGATTTTTTTGCAAAGATCAGGGCCTGTGCGATAACGAGTATTACCGGGATTCCACAGGCGATCCACATCGGTATACTGTTGGCGATTTTCATAGCATCCATATTGCTACCTCCTTAGAAATAAATAAAATATTCATAAAATTTATTGAAATTATAATAAAATTATCGCGATAATTCTATGAATAAATATTCACTTTTCTTTTAAAAGGCATATAGAGGTGAAAAAAAATTCACTTCCATATGCCCTTTCATGAAAAAATATTTTATTGATAAATTCTTTCAGCAAACAATTTGTATTGCCATTTTCTATAAGCCTTTCAAAACTTCCACTTCGCCAAATGCTTTCAGAAATTGTTTTTTCCCATATCCCGGAAATTCCAGTTCGATCATCATCTCGTCCTCAGAAATAATCTCCCCTTCCCCGTACTTCGGATGTCTGCCTTTTCGCTCTGGCTTCCGTGTTTCTTTCTGTTCTTCTTCCTCCTGCTTTTTCTCCCTGATCAGCTCCCGCGTATCTTTCCGCAGTTTCTGCAAATTCGCTTTCCGCGACTCACTTCCCGGCTTTTCTTCCCATTCAAGCAGCTCCTCCGGCAGCATCCGCAGATAATTGCTTGGTGTCTCATATGTCCCCGGGATCGTCGGATTTGTATAATAGGAAAGTTCCAGATTCTTCCTTGCACGGGTCAGTCCTACGAAGAACAGACGGCGCTCCTCTTCTTCCTGTTCTATGCTTTTGCAGCGAAGCGGGATCAGTCCTTGATTCATTCCGATGATGAATACATAGTCAAATTCCAGACCTTTTGAGGCATGCAGTGTCATAAGATGAACTGCGTCTTCTTCCTCCGTCTGTCGTTCTATATCCGCCGCTTTTTCCATCGTATGTTCGCCCGAAACCGCATTCAGCTTCCCTTCTGCAACATACTCCCGGATCATATAAGGTCTTTCCGGAACCGGATCCTCATCCTCTTTCTGTTTTGCCGGAAGAACATAAGGAAGTTCTGCTCTTTCAAATACTTTTTCCAGAATCTCTGCCTGCTTCTGCACCCGGTAGAAAACCGCAATCTCCCGGTAAGGAAGTCCCTGCTCATGAAGCTCACGGATCCGCTCTGTCAGATACTCTGCCTCGATAAATGGATCATAATGATTCCTTACCAGAATCTTCTCCCCTCTTTCGCCACTTCCCTCAATCTTTCCTCCAAACTGAAGAAAACGGTTCGCCGCTTCCAGGATCACTTCATCGGACCGGTAGTTAATCGGCAGAGTCAGTTCTTTTGCGCCAAATCTGTGCTTGATCAGGAAGAACATATTCGGTCCGGTTCCTCTCCAGCTGTAGATCACCTGATTCGGATCCCCCACCGCAAAAAAGTGAGTCCGTGTGCCTTTTAACGCCTCCAGAAATTCCAGCTGTTTTTCGTCACTGTCCTGTACCTCATCGACAATGATCCACTTAAGATCCAGCACCTCTTCCTGCTCTTTTGCCACCTGCGTTCCTTCTTCCAGAAGATCTGCAAAGGACATTTTATTCTGCTGTCTTTTTGCCTTCTCAAGAAGCGGAAAGATCTGAAACAGATCATCTTTGTATTTTCCCTGTGTTCTTCCTTTCCGATATGCCGCGTAATCCTCTTCCATCCGCTTTTTCAGACGGTTCTGGTATTTGATCTTATAACCGCCTTCTTTTGCGATGGCAAGCACCATTTCCATTTCATCTTTCGGTGTGATAACGGTAAATTCCCGGTTCCATTCTTCCAATTTTGTTCCGTCTTCTGCCTTTTCCGGAAGAAATCTTCGCAGAATCCTTAAGGCAACACTGTGAAAGGTTCCAAATCCCCACAGTTCTTCTTCCGTAAGCTCTGCTTCTTTTCTGGATAGACGTTCTGCGATCTCATCTGCCGCCTTGTTGGTAAAGGTAAGCACTACCATTTTCTCATACGAAACCTGCTTTTTCTCATGCAGATGCCGCACTTTCTCGATCAGCACTGTTGTCTTTCCGCTCCCTACATTTGCATTTACCAGACATGCCGGGCTTTCATCCAGCACCGCCTCCTGCTGGTAAGAATTTAAAGTTTTTATTTCTTCTATATTATTCATTTCCAAGCTGTTCATCATATCGCCTTTGCAAACGGTCTCTCTTCTTCTGTCGTTCTTTTTTCTCCTGCTCATCCATTTTCGCTTCATACCGTACCCGGATCTGCATATCCGCCGGACAGATCACATGATACCGCAAGGTATTGGTCAGACTTTGGAGGTTATCCTGCTCCATCAGCCATTTTGCATAAAATTCATTTTCCATCGTCAGGATCAGCTTGTGTCCTTCTGTACTGACTTTTTTAATGGTCTTCAGGAACTGCCCGCCTGCCTCGCCATTTTTGACCACGGCATAACAGACCTTCTCCCACTCATCCGGCAGATTGAAGAAAGAAAATTCTTTCCGGATCACAGGCTGTGGCTCTTTGATATTTTTCTTCAGATAAACCGGCGGTTCGCTCTCTTCCAGAAGATTATCAAGTCCCCACAGAACCGTCTTCTTATCCAGATTGTAGTCACCTACGCATGCCGGACAGCCATCCTCACACGGACAGCCGCTGACCATTTTAATCGCACTTTCCAGAATTTCCGGAATCAGATCATAGATCTTCTCCGAATAACCAAGTCCGCCCTCATATTTGTCATAAATGAAGAGGGACACCTTTTCCTCCCGGAACTCATCCGGAATGGTCGCATTGTTGGACATGGTCACATCGATATCATCCCGTTCCGTCATCGTCACCATCATTACCGCATTCTTGATCGCATACTGCATTCCGTCAAAATGATTGTTCAGCACCAGCTCTCCCATCCGATTTGGCAAAAGAAGACTCCGGTAGACTCTGACAACATTCTCCGGCATCGTAAGCCAGGTGCTTTCCGTTCCATAATCCTTCTGAAGCGGCTGTGTCAGCGTCACATAGCCCAGATTCTGATGGTTATGGAACTGCAGTTTCTTGTACATAGCAATGATTTCGTTTACATTGATATCTCCAAAACGGATTTCCGTCCTCTGATACGCATCCTCCTGAAATACATGCAGGATACGCGTCTCTTCCTGTCCTGCCGGTACCGTATAATAATCCCCTGTAAACGGAATGGCGTAAGCTGTCCGGCTGACCAGATCCATCTTCGTGATCTCATAGGATGCACCATCATGCATATATACAGCACCCGGATGGATCTCATGGTATGCCTGGGATTCGTCCATCTCCGTGATCTCATGTCCGTCCTCCTGCGCGAGCAGCTTGAACCTGGTCTTGTCCATATTACGCAGGCTGTAATCCCCTGCCGGAAATGCAGGTCCCGCCCAGGCAAATCTTCCGGCAAGGCTTTTTACTTCTCCGGCGCTTAAAAGCACCGGGATCATTTCTCCAAGATCCGGAAAAAGCGCAATATCATCCAGTGAAAGTGGCATCTCAGCAGCCGCTGCGCGCAGATGTGCAAGCTCGATCAGAAGATTGTCCGGATCCACGATCGCATTTTCACTTTCTCTTGAGAACAGCCATTCCGGATCGATGGCAATGTACTGGTCAAACGGTTCATTTTCCAGGATCAGATAATTGACACAGGCACTGCCGCTTCGTCCGGCACGTCCACTCTGTTGCCAGAAGGACGCCCTTGTCCCCGGATAACCGACGATCACAGTTGCATCCAGCTTTCCGATGTCGATCCCAAGCTCCAGTGCATTCGTCGATACCAGCCCGGTCAGTTCTCCCTCCGTCATCTTCCGCTCAATCTCTTTTCGCTCCAGCGGGGTATAACCGCCACGGTATCCTGCGATCAGATCTGCCGGATTCTTGCCGCCCACCCGCGCCATTCCAAGAAATCCGGCAGCATCTAATTTATCCTTTGCTTCTTTTAGAATAACTTCTACATTTCTTCTGGATCGTCCAAAGGTGATAAAATGATGATCCTCTTCCACCAGCTCCGGTATCAGTCCGGCTGCCACGGTTGACGCCGCAATCCTTCCATATACTTTGTCATTATTCCCCTTGATCTCCGGCGGCTGGATAATACAGTATTCCTTCTCCGGTGCCGGCGATCCATCCCGGTCAATCAGCGTAAATCCGCTTCCACAGATTTTTTCGGCAAGCTCTACCGGATTGGCGATCGTCGCGGAGCTGCACAGAAAATGCGGATTCGAATGGTAATACCGGCAAATCCGGTGCATTCTCCGGAAAATATTTGCCAGATGTGCTCCGAAAGCACCGCGGTAAGAATGAAGCTCATCGATCACTACATATCGTAAATTTGCAAAAATCGCATCAAACCCGTAATTGCTGTGATTCGGAAGGAATGCCGAGTTCAGCATCTCCGGATTGGTCAGGATAATATTTGCACTCTTGCGGATCCTTGTCCGCTCGGCAGGTTTGGTATCTCCATCGTACACGCCTGCTGAAACTCTTCCTTCTCCGAAAAATTTCAAAATCGACTGCATCGCGCGGTACTGGTCACTTGCCAGTGCCTTGGTCGGGTAAATAAAAATCGCACGTGTCAGCGGGTCTTCCAGAATTCCCTGCAATACCGGGAGCAGAAAGGCAAGCGTCTTTCCACTTGCCGTCGAAGTCGTAATAACCACATTTTCCCCGGCTCTGACCTTCTCAAACATCTCAACCTGATGTGCATAGAGTCTGGAAATATGGTTGCTTTCCAGATATCCCCGGATTTCTTCCCGGAACTCCTCCGGGTAGTCCCGGTACAATGGCTCCCTTTTCTTCATTTTTCTTGTATAAATGATCAGCTTTTTAATTTCTTCCGTCATGAATTCCTCCATAATTTAAAAAATGTGCACCTATGGCACGCAATACCTTTTATTTCACAGGAAGTTCCCGTAGAATAAAAACCAAACACATATTCGTATGTACAGTATAGCATGGCTTTCCCATTCCTTCCATAGATATTTAGTGTATAGATATATTCTATATCATTCATGTAAATTATCTATAAAAAATGTTGTCCATGCAACATACATTTTATTAAAAGAATGTTAAATTCATATTTTGGATATGCAAATTTTATTCAGGGAGGAATACATACAATGAAAAAGAGATTTTTATCAATCGCTCTTACACTTGCTATGGTATCATCTATGGCAATAGGATGCGGAAGCAGCAAGTCAGATTCTGCTGACAGCAAAAAAGAAGAGGGTGCAAAGACAGAAGCTTCTGCCGATACAGAAAGTAACCAGATCTTATTTAACGGATCTTCTACTTTAGCACCGGTTATCACTTCTATGGCTACTACTTTCTTTGATACTTATGGAACATGGGATGCATATGATTCATCTCTTCCAAAAGAAGATATCGCAATCTACGTTTCAGCAGGCGGATCCGGACAGGGAACCAAAGCCGTTATCGATGGAACTGCAACATTTGGTATGGTTGCAAGAAGCGTAAAGGATGAAGAAAAAGAAGCAATCAAAGATGAAAAAGAATACCAGGTTGGTATCGATGCTCTGACGATCGCAGTAAACCCGGCTAATCCAGTAAATGATGTTCTTGATAACCTTACAACGGAACAGATCGTAGGACTTTTCTCCGGCGAATATGCTACATGGAAAGATCTTGACTCATCTCTTCCTGACGAAGAAGTTGTTGTTATTACACGTGATATCAACGGTGGAGCTCACGAAGTATTCCAGAAGAATATCATGGGTGACACAGAAGTAAAAGCGGATGCGATCCAGGCTTCTTCTATGGGTGAACTTGTTCAGGATATCATTGATAACCAGTACGCAATCGGATATGCTTCATTTGGTGTTGCTAACCAGAATGAAGGAAAAGTAACTCCACTGAAAGTAAACGGTGTTGCTGCAACAAAAGAAAACATTCTTGATGGATCTTACATCATCCAGAGACCACTTCTTCTTGTAGGTTCTGGTGATCCGACAGATGTACAGCAGGCTTTCCTTGATTACGTTCTTGGTGATGAAGGACAGAAAACTGTAGAAGATATGGGATTCATTCCTATGAAATAATCTTCCGATATTGAAGGGGTGTGCAAAGACACACCCCTTTTTCTTGCTATATGTCGCTGGTTAATCCCAGGGATCAATTTTGATTTGTATCCGGACAGCGCTGTCTGTCCTGCATCATACCTAGAAAGGATTTACTATGTTTAAGAAACTTTCAGATAAATTCAGCAAAGGAATCATTTATCTGGCTGCCTTTCTCGTAACGGCACTGATGGCAGTCATGATGATCCATATTGTGAAGGAAAGTATTCCTGCCATTTCACAGCTTGGAATCAAAATATTCCTGCCTACCACTGAATGGCGCCCTGTCAGTCAGAAACCGCAGTACGGACTTTTACCTGCGATTGCCGGTACCCTTTATGTCTCAGCGATCGCAGTTGTCCTCGCACTCATCTTCGGCGTTGCCTGTGCCTGCTTTCTGGACTATTACCTTCCGAAAAAGGTGGCATCCATATTCCTTGCGTTCATCGATCTGGTTGCAGGAATCCCGTCCGTCATCTTCGGATTTATCGGACTTACGGTTCTTGTAAAAGCCTTTGCCACCCACCTCCATATGGCAGCCGGTCAATGTATCCTGGCAGCCGGGATCGTGCTGGGGATCATGCTTTTACCATTCGTTATTTCCACCTGTCATGAATCTTTACAGACTGCACGAAAGACTTACGAGTTCAGTGCGATCACACTTGGATTCTCCAGAGAATTTACCCTGCTGCATTTTATTCTTCCGGCAATCCGGCCGGGAATCATTGCAGGTGCCATGATGGCATTCGGCCGCGCACTTGGCGAGACAATGGCCGTCATGATGGTAATCGGTAATTCCCCGATTTATCCCAAACTCCTTGGACGTGGTCAGACACTTCCTGCCCTCACCGCACTGGAAATGGGAAGTATTGAATACGGAAGCCTTCACCTCTCCGTACTTTACGTTGCAAATGCTGTGCTACTTGTGATTCTTTTCATCGTACTCGGTATCAGCTATCTTCTGAAAAGGAGGCTTGCCACCCATGAGAACTAAACTGCAGAAATTTTTCACACGCCTGATTCTCAGTATACTCGGACTTTGCGTGATCGTTGTTACACTCTTCCTTTTCCTTTATGTCTCCTGGAAAGGGAAAAAAGTATTTAGCCTGTCCTTTCTTCTGGACAAGCCTGCCGGTGTTCCACTTGGAACTGCAGGCGGTATCTATCCGGCACTGATGGGTTCCATTTATCTTGGCGCACTTTCCGCACTGATCGGCGGTGTCCTTGGTATCGGCGCTGCCATTTATCTTGTATTTTACAGCACCGGAAAACGATTTTCCGTCCTTGTAAATATGGCGATCACCGGACTTTCCGGAATCCCTTCGATCCTGTTCGGGCTGGTTGGATATACGCTTCTGATCTACCGTTTTGGACTTAGCCGCAGCCTTCTGTGTTCGGCACTGTGTGTTGCAGCAATGATCATTCCTTTTGTTGCAATCCGAGCAGAAAAGATTCTGGAAGAGAAGGGACGTGAATATATGAAGAACTCCCTAAGTCTCGGACTTTCCCGTGAGTATACCCTCCGGAAACTGATCCTTCCAGTCTGCTCTGTAGAGCTTCTCGGAACCGTTGCGCTTGGAATGGCATACGGCATGGGTGCCGTTGCACCGATTTTATACACCGGAGCTGTCATGCAGGCAGATGTTCCGCATTCTCTCTCCGATCCGTTCATGTCACTTCCATATCACCTGTATATCCTTGTGAACAACGGATTTTCTTTGGATTATGCTTATGGAACCGCATTTGTACTGATGCTCTTCCTGCTCATCATCCAGTTAATATGTAAATTTATCACCTATCTACGAAAGGACAACTGATATGCTGAATATAGAAAATCTAAAATGTGGATTTGGAAAACACGAAATTCTTCACGGAATCAGCCTGACGATCCCGAAAGGACAGATTACAGCCATCGTTGGTCAGTCCGGCTGCGGAAAAACAACTTTTCTGAAAACCCTGAACCGGATGGTAGAAGAAGAAGGCGGCTATCTCTCAGGAACAATTACTTTAGAAGGAACCGACATCAAATCTCTTCCGAAAGAAAAACTCAGAAGGCGTGTTGGCATGGTTTTCCAACAGCCGATCGCTTTCCCGCACAGTATCGAAAAGAATCTGTCTTATGTACTGAAATACCACGGTGTCCGTAATAAGAAAGAGATTGCTGAGAAAATTACAGAGTCTCTGCAGAAAGCAAAACTCTACGATGAAGTCAAAGATCAACTGAAAAAATCCGCCCTCAAATTATCCGGCGGTCAGAAGCAGCGTCTTGCTATCGCACGAAGCCTCTGTGCCGGTCCGGAGATCCTGCTCCTTGACGAGCCGTGCTCCGCACTGGATATGAAGAATACAATTGCAATCGAAGAAACGCTTTTGGAGTTGAAAGACCAGTATACTTTCGTCATCGTCACACATAATCTGGCTCAGGCAAAGCGAATTGCCGATCAGGTGATCTTCATGGATCATGGAGAAGTACTGGAAGTGACGGAAAAAGAGAAATTCTTTGAAAATCCGGCATCGGAACCGGCGAAAGAACAGATACAGTATATGTAATAAAAAACGTCCGATTATCACATTTTACTCCGTGATAACCGGACGATTTTTTTATTTCTATATTTTTATTTCAGCATCTCTCTGAGCAGTTCATTAACCATACCCGGATTTGCTTTTCCTTTCATTGCCTTCATGATCTGTCCAACCAGTGCGCCAAGTGCTTTTTCTTTTCCACCCTTGAAATCTTCCACTGCCTTTGGATTCTTTGCAATCACTTCTTCCGCAAGTGTGCGGAGTGCACCTTCATCGTTGACGGTCTTCAGTCCGTGATCCTCTACATATTTTTCCGGATCCACATCCTCTGCAAATACCTTTTCAAATACCTCTTTTGCTACAGAACTGTTGATGGTTCCCGTGTCTGCAAGTTCGATCAGTTTTGCAAGGTTCTCCGGTGAAAATTTAATATCTGCCGGCTCCTGTCCGTTTTCATTTAACAGACGCATGGTTTCTACCATCAGCCAGTTGGACACCTTTTTCGGCTTGTTGCAGATTGCACAGGTCGCCTCAAAGAGATCTGCCATCTTCTTCGTTCCGGTAATGAGCTCCGCATCATAACGTGGAATATCATAATCTTTCTCATAACGTGCAAGTTTTTCATTTCTCAGCTCCGGCTGTTGGTCTTTGATCTTCTGGATCCATTCATCACTGATCACGATCGGCACCAGATCCGGTTCCGGGAAATAGCGATAGTCCTGCGCATCCTCTTTGGAACGCATTGCATAAGAATATTCTTTATTATCATCCCATCTTCTGGTTTCCTGAATGACTTTCTTTCCTTCTTCGATGAGTTCGATCTGTCTCTGTCTCTCTCCCTCGATCGCATGTGTAATCGCTTTAAAGGAGTTCAGGTTCTTCATCTCAGTACGTGTTCCAAACTCAGAAGCACCTACTTCACGAACCGAAAGATTGACGTCTGCTCGCATGGATCCTTCCTGAAGCTTACAGTCCGATGCTCCCAGATACTGGCAGATCATACGCAATTTTTCCAGATAAGCAATGACTTCATCTGCCGAACGCATATCCGGCTCCGATACAATCTCGATCAGCGGAACCCCACTTCGGTTATAATCTACTAAAGAGCAGTCCTCCCACTCATCATGGATCAGCTTTCCGGCATCCTCTTCCATATGCATCTCATGGATCCGAACTTTTTTCTTCTGCTCTCCGACTTCAATCTCTACATAGCCGTCTCTCGCAATTGGCAGATAGAGCTGTGAAATCTGATAGTTCTGCGGGTTATCCGGATAGAAATAATTCTTACGGTCGAATTTGCACACCTGTGTGATCTTACAGTTTGTCGCAAGTCCTACTGCCATCGCATATTCTACTACTTTTTTATTTAATACCGGAAGGGAGCCCGGCATACCGGTACATACCGGGCAAGTATGTGTATTCGGTGCGCCCCCGAATGCGGTACTGCATCCACAGAAAATTTTTGTCTTTGTTGCAAGTTCTACGTGAACTTCCAGACCGATTACGGTTTCATACTGCTTTGACATCTATGCTTCCTCCTTTCCGGCTGCTTCTGTTTTGTCGTACATAGATACCCATTTTTTCTCTGTCAGGCACTCATAGGTATAAGCTGCCTGAAAAAGCTTCTTCTCCTGGAAGCAGTCTCCGATGAGCTGCATTCCAACCGGAAGTCCTTTCGCATCCCGTCCAACCGGAATACTAATCCCCGGAAGTCCTGCCAGGTTGACGGAAATCGTATAAATGTCGCCCAGATACATTTTGATCGGATCACTTAAGGAAGCTCCAAGCTTCGGTGCTGTCGTCGGTGCTGCCGGCGCCAGGATCATATCATATTTTGCAAATGCACTGTCAAATGCCTTTTTAATCAGTGCTTTTGTACGGAGTGCTTTCAGATAATAAGCATCATAATATCCGGAACTGAGTACGAAAGACCCAAGCATGATACGGCGCTTTACCTCCGGTCCGAAACCCTCGGAGCGGGTCTTTTTGTACATCTGGTGAAGCTCTTCATAATCCTTTGTGCGATATCCGTATTTCACACCGTCAAATCGGGACAGGTTGGAACTTGCCTCTGCTGATGCGATGACATAATAAGCCGGAATCGCATATTTTACAAGTCCAAGATCAAATTCTTCAATCTCAGCTCCTGCATTTTTCAGAACCTCTGCGGCTTTCAGAATCGGTTTTTTCACTTCTTCGTCCAGACCTTCTCCAAAATAATCTTTTGGAATACCGATCTTCATCCCTTTTACATCGTTTACCAACGCACTTGTAAAATCCGTGTCCTGGCGTTCTACCGAAGTGCTGTCTTTTACATCATGGGATGCGATGGTCTCAAGAACCGTTGCACAGTCAGTTACGTCCCTTGCAACCGGTCCGATCTGGTCAAGAGATGATCCGTAAGCGATCAGTCCATAACGGGATACCGTTCCGTAGGTTGGCTTGATTCCAACGATTCCGCAGTAAGAACTTGGCTGACGGATCGATCCGCCGGTGTCAGATCCAAGAGCATATGGTACTTCCAGAGCCGCAACTGCCGCACAGGAGCCACCGGAAGATCCACCCGGTACATGCTCCAGATTCCACGGATTCTTTGTCTCTCCATAATAAGAAGTCTCAGTCGTGCTTCCCATCGCAAATTCATCCATATTAGTCTTTCCGATCACAACTGCACCTGCTTTTTCCAGGTTCAGAACTGCTTCTGCTGAAAATGTCGGTACAAAATTACTCAGAATTTTTGAACTGCAGGTGGTCGTCACACCTTCCGTACACATGTTATCCTTGATCGCAACCGGTACTCCCGCAAGCGGCCCTGTCAGTGTTCCATCATCGATCAGCTTCTGTACCTCTTCTGCTCTTTTAAGTGATGCCTCTTTCTGAAGTGACACAAAACTGTTTACTTCTTTTTCTACTTTATCTATCTGTGTAAAGCACGCTTCCACTGCTTCTTTTACTGTAATCTCTTTTGCCTGAATCTTTTTTCCGAGTTCAACGGCTGTAAGACTTTTCAAATCCATCCTGGTCTCCTCCTATGCGAATGTTCTAGGTACTTTGTAGCTCTGTTCCTTCTGCTGTGGCGCATTTGCCAGCATTGCCTCGTGATTGTCTCCATTTGTCACTACATCCTCACGGAATACATTATTTACCGGAAATACATGTGACATCGGTTCAATTCCTTCTGTATCCAGTTCATTCAGGGTATCAATATAATCAAGCATGGTTTCCATATCTTTCTTTGCCTGCTCTTTTTCTTCGTCAGAAAGCTCCAGCTTTGCCAGGATTCCAACGTATTCGATTGTTTCATCCGAAATCTTGTTTGCCATTGTACTCGTCCTTTCTAATAATAATTATCGTAAAAGCTTTCGTACTCCTCCGATTCAATCCACTCACTCGGTGTAAGTTCTACTGTAAGTCCTTCCAGATCAACTTCTGTTCCATCGATCAGGACAATATTTTTCAGCTCCTGTGGAAATCCCGACTCTTCATTACCGATCAGCATTCCCATATAATTTTCGTATCCGGCGCTTACTGTCACGTCGTAATCAAAAATCCCAAAACCTTCCACACATTTCACATCATAGACACCTGCAGGTACGTCTTTTCCTACTGTAAATTTATCCGATACGGTTTTCGATTCTGTAAGCGGATTTGCAATTGCTGTCAGATTCATCTGTGCATTCTCTGCTGTCATGTGAAGCTCCAGTGTATCCTCTACTATCACATAACATCCCGGAAATACTTCAAAGTCACTGACTTCTTCTTCCGTATTATCGTAGTCATCACCAAAATTGTACTGCACCCAGATATTATTTTTGCTGTCTGTCAGCTCTACCTGACCACTTCCACTTTTGCAGGTCAGTGTATAGGTCCCCTGCGGAAGATGTACACCGCCTTTATAAATTCCGGCTGTCAGGTCTGCTTCATAAAGTTCTCCTTCATCCGGCATCACTTCCTGCACATCGCTGTACGGATCATCCTCGGTGTAACTGTCACTGTCATCATATGTATAGTCTTCAAAATAATTCTGAACCTCATGAATGATCGTTCCACCAAGCTCGCCTGCAAGTGTGGCAATGATCACAAAACCGGCCAGAAACTTTCCAAACTTCTTTTTCTTTTTTACCGAACGGCTGCGTTGTTGCATTGAAGATGATGTATAACTGTAACTCTGGTTTCCTGTCTGGCTGTAGCTTGTGCCTGCGGTATTGTAGCTCGCATTTGCTGCAGAATATCCATTCCCCGCCGGATTTACTTTTCCTGCTGCCGCATTCTTTGACGCCTTTTTTGCAGCTGCTTTCTTTGCATTTTTATCTGCATTCTTCGCCTTACGCACATTTTCCCGAGTCATGGTCTTTCCTTCATACGGCTTTTCCGCTTCCGTATGTATATGTGTCAGCGATTCTTCATGACCGGAATTTCCAAGTGTCACATACTGATCATCATTCTTTGAATTGTCAAGCCCACACTCTGTGCAGATATTTCCGTTTAATTTTCCTCCACATAAGGAACATCTTCGTCTCATTTTGACCTCCCCCGCTGCCTCTTGTCAGCTTCCTTTTTTACCTGCCAGCCAGGGAGCTTCGTCTCTACGGAGTAAGTCTACTTAAATCTCTCGGGAAGAGGGTTGTCTCACGGACGTTATCTTCACCAAGAAGCTGCATTGTCAGACGTTCCATTCCGATTCCAAGACCTCCATGCGGCGGCATACCATGTTTGAATGTATCCAGATAGGTCTCCAGTCCTTCTTCCGTCATTCCCCGCTTTGCAAGCTTTTCCATCAGCATGTCGTAGTCATGGATTCTCTGTCCTCCGGTCGTGATCTCAAGTCCACGGAACAAAAGGTCAAAGCTGAGTGTGAATTTCTCATCCTGTGGATCGTCCATTGCATAGAACGGACGCTTCTTTGACGGATAGTAGGTTACAAATACAAAATCAGAATCCCATTCCTCTTTTGCGTACTGTCCGATCAGATGCTCTTCCTCTGGTTCCAGATCAAATGGATTGCGGATCTTACGTCCGTACTTTTCTGAAACCTTCTGCTTTGCCTCATCAAAACGGATTGCCGGAATTTTAGAGACATCCGGAAGTGTCACGTCCAGGATTTTAAGTTCCTTCGCATAATCCTTTTTCAGAAGCTCCATCGTATACTGAAGGAAGCCCGTTTCCATCGCCATGATATCTTCAAAACTGTCGATATAACCCATTTCAAAATCCAGACTGGTATATTCGTTCAGATGACGCTTGGTGTTGTGTTTTTCTGCTCTGAATACCGGTCCTGTCTCAAATACTCTGTCAAAAACACCAACCATCATCTGTTTGTACAGCTGTGGACTCTGTTCCAGCACTGCCGGACGATGGAAATAATCCAGTCGGAAGAGGTTAGATCCTCCTTCTGCTCCTTTTGCTCCGATCTTCGGGGTATGAATTTCTGTAAAACCTTCTTTATACAGGAACTCTCTGAATCCTCTTACGATTCCTTCCTGAATTTTAAACTTCGCTCTTTCCCTTACGTTCCGAAGAGAAATGGAACGATAGTTCAGCTTCGCTTCCAGGGAAGTGTTCAGTTTCCACTTTGAAACAGCAAGTGGAAGGCTGTCTTTTGGCATACTGAGTACTTTTATCTCACTCAGACGGATTTCAATTCCGTTCGGTGCCTTCTCTGATTCGGTCAGTTTTCCTGTTACTTCTACTGTAGCGGCTTCTCTTAAATCTTTCAAGTTAAATTTTGTAACGCCTTCTTCGTATACACACTGGACCAGACCTTCCCGTTTTCTCAGAATCACGAAAGCGACTGTTCCCATGTCACGAATTGTATGAACGGCTCCATTTACCTTCACTTCTTCTCCAAGTCTTCCCTCTTCCAGTAATTCACTAAGTTCCAGCGTTTCTTTTTCTTTTACACCTGTCATAAATTCCATGTCACAATCCTCCTAAAATATGTTTTGCTTTTGTCAACTTCGTATTCCGGATTGGTTTTGATATGCATAAAAAAAGCCCCGGAATACTTTTTCGTATTCCGGGACGGATAATCTGATGATCCGCGGTACCACCCGCATTGAATCCTTTGGGATTCCTCTCTTACATGCGTAACGTGCATGAACCGTATTACCCTACTAAAGCACCTGTGCTTTCCATTCAGATAATCTGCTCCAGAGTGTTCCCTTCGCCTCATTCCTCAAACAGCGCTCTCAGTCGGTGACGCCGTATTCCTGTCAAGTTCCAGAAGCAAGAGTCTCTTTCATCGCTTTGCTTTACTAAATTATTTTTAGATACTAGCACACGTTCTTTACTTTTTCAAGTATTTTCTTCTATTTTTTAATTTTTTCTCGTTAATTGTCAGCTTTTTTGCTTTAAAATCATCAATTCACTTTGTTTCTTTTTGTTTTTTGATTATTTCGTATGTTTATCCACGTATTTATTCTCTGTTTTGGAATAAACAATTTTCTGTTCCTTATATAAGCTGTAATATCCGGAAAGCAGATAGCTTACCGCAACCACAATACAGTAAAACGGCATCCCGTTAAATCCAAACAACTCTGCTGCAATCAAAAGAGATGTGATCGGACTGTTTGTAACTGCACAAAAGACACCAACCATTCCACATGCCGCACAGATATCTGTCGGTGCTGCAAGGATCGTAGACATAAAAGAACCAAGTGTCGCCCCGATAAACAGTGACGGTACGATCTCCCCACCCTTGAATCCGGCGCAGAGCGTCAGTGCCGTAAACAGCATTTTCAGAAGGAACATCTGTGGTCCTGCCGTCTCTTTAAAGCTTGCCTGGATCACACCTGTTCCAAGCCCCAGATAGGCATCCGTTCTGAGTGCAAAATACAAAATGATCACTCCTGCTGCCCCTGCAACCACACGCACATACGGATTCGGAAACCATTTCTTCAGATAATGTTCCCCATTATGCAGCACAATACAGAACAGTGCTCCGACAAGCGCACACGCAATTGCCAGAATGATCGCTTTGATCGAATCCACACTGTAAAAATTCGGAACCGATTCTACCAGATACGGCGGAGTAACGGTCCTCACTTTCAGAAGCAGCGCAATCCCCTGTGCGGCAAATGCAGAAAATACACATGGCACCAGCGCGGCATAATACATCACACCAACACTGATCACTTCCATTGGAAATACAACCGCCGCCATCGGTGTCCCGAAAAGTGCTGAAAATGCGGCACTCATACTTGCCAGAATGATGATCTTCTTGTCACTCTCATTCAAATGCAGATATTTCGCACATACATTTCCTACACTTGCTCCAAACTGAAGCGCTGCACCCTCTCGTCCGGAAGATCCTCCAAACAGATGTGTGATCGCTGTCGATATCAGGATCAGTGGTGTCACCCATCCCGGAACCTCTTCCTCATCCGACCGGACTACTGTCAGAACCAGGTTTGTTCCGGAGTTCTTCTCCTGCCCGGTAATTTTGTACATCCAGACGATCAAAAGACCTCCTAACGGTAGCCCAAGAATGATCATCGGATTTGCCTGTCTAAACGAAGTCACCCATACAATCGCATAGGAAAATCCACTGGCGATCAGTCCGATGAAACTTCCGATCACCCCGGACAAAACGATCCATTTGAACAATGAACCATACAGATTTTTCCATGCTTCTCTCATTTCTTTTAATTTTTCATTCATCCTTTGTTCCTCGTACTCTTATTTTCTTAAAAAAAGAATGGGCCCTGGCACATTCTCGCGCCGAGCGCGTTGCTGAGCGCCAGTGGCGCTCGTTAAGCAACGACCGAAGCGGAGCGTAGACCGCTTGCGACATCCTTCATCTTCGCGCGAGTGCACATCTCCGGCACACGGTGCCTTTTATTTAACAGGAAGTTCCTTCAGAATTTCCTGTTAAATAAAAAATGCTGTATACACATCCTTATTCCACTTTTTATTATAGAAAATTTTTCTTTTTTTGACAATTCCAACTGACAAAGATTATTTCTCTTTTTCTAACTGCATATGATAATCCCGGATCATATCTGCAAGCGTAACTGTCTTCAGGCTGTCTTCCAATGCAGATTCAAATTTAGAATAGGAGTTTTGCAAAACCGCCCGGATGTTACGTCCAACTGGACACAATTTAGAAGCTTTGGTATGTACGTGAAATATATTTTTACAGAACTGCGGTTTCACGGCATTGCAGATTCTGTATACTGTAATTTCTTCCGGCGGCATATTTAAAGTCGTTCCACCGGTACCGTTTTTCACATTAAGGATTCCAGCTTTTTTTAAAGCACTCATGATACTGCGTATCGCTACCGGATTCGTTCCCGTTGATAAAGCAATCTTTTCACTTGTGATCTTATCCGTCTCTCCAAATTCGCTGACCAGTATCAGACAATGGATTGCAAGCGATGCCCTTATTGATAACTGCATACTCTGACTTCCTCCTTTGATTTCATTTTAGCTTATCATATTTTTCTATAGGTGTAAATATTGACATTACATCTATGAAATGATAGTCTTGTTGTAAATTCAAAAATTACACCAAAGGAGTAAAAAAATGAAAACATATCCAGTTGTAGAAATTACATTTAGTCCTACCGGAGGGACCAAAAAAGTTGCAGACCAGATCAGCTGCTATCTGGGAAATATTACAAATACCGTGAATCTTATCCGGCACGATGTCAGCTTTTCAGATGTAACAGTCCCTTCTGATTCACTTGCTGTCATCGCAGCTCCTGTATTCGAAGGCGTTATTCCTGATATCGCCATTGAAAGGCTGAAAGAGATACAAGGGAACCATGCAAATTGTGTAGTTATTGCCGTATATGGAAATCGCGCATATGACGATGGTCTGATCCAGTTAAAAGATACCGCCGAGTTATGCGGTTTCAATGTTATCGCCTCCGTTGCAGCTGTTGCAGAACATTCTATCATGCGCCAATTCGGCAGTGGACGACCAGACGAAGAAGATAGCAAAGAGTTAAAGAAATTTGCAGAAGAAATACTCGAAAAACTTTCCTCTGAAAAAGAATTGTCTACTGATTATTTCGTGCCTGGCAGTCATGAGTATAAACGCCTTGGCAACCTGAATGTTGTTCCAAAAGCAAGTGCTTCCTGCACTGGCTGTGGAAAATGTGCCGATGCCTGCCCAACAGGTGCAATCAATAAAAATAATATCCGAACCGGCGATAGCAGCAAATGTATCAGTTGTATGGGATGTATCGCCGCCTGTCCAAAAGGTATCCGGAAGCTAAACCCTGTCTTTTTGGCTGCCGCATCTCTGAAAATGAAAAATCTGTTATCTGGACGAAAGCCAAATGAGATTTTCTTATAATCCTCAGCAGACATTTCCTTCTCGCTGTCGATTGAAATTTTTATACGAAACTGGTATTCTATAAGAAAAGAAAATCGATCATTTTCATGATCGAAGGAGGTTAAGATATGTCTGAAATTTTAGCTTTCTCAGAATCTGCCGATTCTGATCCAAAGCTTTCTACAGAACCAGTTTCCGAATCCGGAGACATCCATACAGCCACTGATGTACCACCCAAAGAAGCTCCAGCTCCGGAAACAGATTCCTCTGAAACAGAAACCATTTCATCTGAGGAAAAAAAGAATACTTACACGGATTTTTCATCGGAAGATTTCAAATCTTCTGACGATTCCGAAAAAGATCCGTTTACCGGAGAAAAGAAAAGTTTCCACCACCACATTTTCCATACAGCAAAAGAACTGAACTATCTGCGTGAAAAATATATCCTGGAAAAAATTCCGGATGATCAGCTTCTTGAGTATCTGAAGCTTGAAGAAAAGCGTCATGAGCTCCAGGTGCAGGAACGCAACATCCGCGAAAAACGGATTATGAATGCCTTTATGCTGACAGTGATCCTTGCTGCAATTGTAGCTGTAGTATACAGTCTGCATGAGAATCCGACGGTACTCATCAGTATCCTGTATATTGGTGGAATCCTTGCAGGCATCCATGTCTGGAATAAGAAAAAATAAATATTATAACATGCACATAAGAACCTCTGCCGGACAAGATGTCAAGCAGAGGTTCTTCTCTTCTGTCTTACAACAGATTCCTTTTTTATACATTCTGGATAAAGTTCTTGATTTCTTCTCTGGTCGGCATAACCCGAAGTGCCCCTTTTCTTGTTGTGATCAGGGATGCTGCCGCATTTGCAAATGTGAGAAGCTCTTTTAAATTTTCTTCGGTCAGCTCTTCCATTCCATGCTCCAGAATATAATTCAGGGAATTGGCACAGAACGTATCTCCGGCGCCGGTCGTCTCGATCGTATGCTCCTGGACAAAGCCCGGAACTTCTACCCGGAGATCTTTATAATATGCACGGCTTCCGTCTTTTCCGAGGGTAATGAGTACCAGCGGAATCTGATATTTTTCACGGATCAGTCTTGCTCCCTCATCATAGTCCGTGGTTCCGAACAAAAATTCCACTTCATTATCTGAAATTTTCAGGATGTCACATTTGGAAAGTCCGTATTCGATCTCGGCTTTCGCCTCATCCAGTGATTTCCAGAGTGGCGGGCGGAGGTTCGGGTCAAAGCTTACGATACATCCTGCTTCTTTTGCCACATCGATCGCATATCTGGTTGCTTCTCGCACGCCTTCATGGGTAGAGGAAAGTGTTCCGAAATGGAAAATCTTTGCCCCGCGGATCAGATCTTCGTCCACTTCTTCTTTTTTCAGCATCATATCTGCTCCCGGATTCCGGTAGAAAGAGAAATCTCTGTCACCATCCGGATAAGTATGTACGAACGCAAGTGTGGTATGTACTTCTTCATCCATTACCAGATTCCGTGTATCAATTCCAACTTCTTCGACTGCAGTTTTCAGCTGTTCTCCGAACATATCTTTTCCGACTTTTCCGATAAATGCGGTCTTTTTCCCAAGTTTTTCAAGCATGGCGAGTACGTTGCATGGTGCGCCTCCCGGATTGGCTTCCAGCAGCGGATTGCCCTGTACACTTGTTCCATTTTCTGTAAAATCAATTAGCAGTTCGCCTAAGGCGGTTACGTCATAGATCTTTTCCATATTCGAGTCCTCTCTTTATAATCCTCTTGGATGCAAAGTTATAGGCTGTGAAGACGGATTACACAAAAGAACTGTTTCAAATTCAGTTGTGCAAACCATTCCGATGAACCTCTTAGGGCGAAAATCGTGTTCAGCAGAGGTTTCCACGATTTTTGAGTTTCATCTCCATTGCACAAAATCAGAATTTGAAACAGTTCTTTTGTGTAATTCGTCCATCAAGGTTATCGATAATAATCTTCGATCCCATACTCTTATAAGCAAATTATACCTTGTCCCTCCAGTACATGCAATAAGATTATGTAATCGATATCATGTTTTTTCAGTTTTCTTTCGCTTAAATCAGGTTCAATTTTTTCAGAACGTTGTAGATGGTTCCTTCTTTGAATGGGTCGCTTAAGTTTCCGATTCTGAGGAGTTCGTGGTAGCCTTTGCTTCCGCCCTGGCGGCAGAGGGCGTAGTAATCTTTCCATGCACTTTCCAGGTCTTCCTGCATTTTTCCGTAGTATTCGAGGGCTCCTACACGGGATACGGCGTAATCAATATAATAGAACGGGCACATGAATAGGTGCTGTTTCTGCATCCAGAATCCGCCCTGTCCCAGGAATTCATTGCCGTCATAATCTCTCCATGGGAGATAGATTTTTTCCAGTTCGTGCCATACTTTTCTTCTTTCCATTGCATCGGTCAGATTTTCAGCGTATACACGGTGCTGGAATTCATCTACGCATGCCATGTATGGCATTGCTTCCAGCGAATCCCACAGGTATGCTTTTTTCTGTTTTTCTGCATTTTCTCCGAAGAACAGATGCATCCACGGCAGTGTGAAATATTCCATCGCCATTGAATGGATCTCACTGATCTCTGCGGTACTGAATGTCTGCGATAATACCGGAATATTGCGTGACGCTGTGTATGCTTCAAAGGCATGTCCTGCTTCGTGGGTAAGGACATTGACATCTGCATTGGTTCCATTAAAGTTTGCAAAAATGAACGGTGCCTTATATTCTTCCATAAAGTCACAGTAGCCGCCCTGCTGTTTTCCCTGTCTTCCTTCCAGATCAAACAGACGGTATTCCATCATAAAATCAAAGAACTCTCCTGTCTCTTTGGAAAGCTCATGATACATGGTTCTCGCCTTTTCCAGAAGTTCTTCTTCCGTTCCCTCCGGAACTGCATTTCCATCCGGATAGGTAAGACTTTCGTCATAGTATTTTAATTCTTCGATGCCAAGTCTTTCTTTCTGTTCCTCATAAAGTTTCTGACAAAGCGGTACGATATGCTCCCGGATCTGCTTACGGAATATTGCCACATCCTCCGGCGTATATTCAAATCTTTCCATCTTCTGATACATCATCTCGGCATATCCATTAAATCCAAGGTTCTTTGCCATCTGCTGACGGATTCCGATCAGTTCCGTATAAAGGGAATCCAGTTCATCCGAAATCGATTTATACAGCTCTGCCCACTTTTCAAAAGCTTCTTTACGGATGCTTCTGTCGGTATCCTCCATCATCTTTAACAGACCATAGAACCCAAGCTGTTCTCCATGAAAATCTGTAACCGGTGCCGCTGCAACCTGGAAATACTTCTGAACCAGTTTGTTCTCCTGGATCTGCAGATCGGCATTACACGGATCGGTAAGCCGGACTTTGTTCTCTGCCTGTCTGGAATAAACTTCTCCGAACTCTTTTTCAAGCTCTGTTCTGTAAGAAGACTTCAGATAACTCTCATAGAATTTTTTCATTTCTACATCAATCTGTGGCTCGATCTCGAAAATATATTCCATCTCTTTTCGATAGAATTCATCATTGGTATCCTGGCTGTTGCGGATACTTGCCATGACGCGTGTCGTATTAAAGTGGCTGTTTGCATTCAGGATTGCGACAAATGCCTGATGCGCGCCTTCAAAATCTGCAGCCTCGTTAAAGTTCTTTGTTTCTTTCTGGATGGTCTGAATATACGCTTCCCCATCTGGACGTACATATTTCATCTCTGAAAATTTTTCCATCATCTTTTCCTTCTTTCCAATCTTTTTCCTCTGCCTGTCAGAATCATATTCTTTTCCCCAAAAGCAGCTCTATCCCGATTTTATCACAACTCATCCTGTGATTCCATCACCTTTTCGTACAATGTTACGAAAGAATAAAAAATCTCTTCTGACACAGTCGGATTCTTCAATCCACATCTGCATCAAAAGAGCTTCTTATCTTCAGACATACAAAAATCGGAGTGACAGGATTTGAACCTGCGACCTCTACGTCCCGAACGTAGCGCTCTACCAAACTGAGCCACACTCCGATAATAAATATATTGGATATTCCAAACGGAATATCCAACTTAAATTCTTATTCAATTAAAAACTACGGATAGAGGACTCGAACCTCTACTAACAGAGTCAGAGTCTGCTGTGCTGCCATTACACCAATCCGCATCAATCATCTGCTAATATCTGTCCACCAAAATGAACAAAACATTATAAATTTTAGAAAACCAAATCGGAGTGACAGGATTTGAACCTGCGACCTCTACGTCCCGAACGTAGCGCTCTACCAAACTGAGCCACACTCCGATAACCGTACCGGACATCTTACCTGTCCAGTTAAGTCCTTATTTAATTAAGGGACTACGGATAGAGGACTCGAACCTCTACTAACAGAGTCAGAGTCTGCTGTGCTGCCATTACACCAATCCGCATCATCTGTATGTCCGCTCTGGTTCTCAACAGCGAACAAACTTATTATAGCAAATCTTTACGGAAATGCAAGCACTTTTTTACATTTTTTTAAAGAAAGTCATTTTGTATACTTTTTCTTCTTTTATCTGACATTTTTCTAACGAAACTCTTTTATCATCTGATCGTACTCCAGCCAGTCATATCCCTGCCTTTTGTACAGCTTCCAGGCTCTTTCATTTTCCTTCTCGACCTCCAGACGGAATCTTGTAACCCCTTCTTCTTTGTGGTCTTCCATATATCCGAAATACTCACTTCCAAGTCCTTTGGAGCGATACTCTTCCATTATATATAATTCCTCCAGCCAGTATACCATTCCGCCCGCCTCCTGTGAAAAGGTCTTGGCGATCAGTCCATATCCTGCGATCTCACCTTCCCATTCCAGGATAAAAAGCTCCGCATAGGTATCGCTCTTCATACACTCTTCAAATGTTTTTTCCAGATATGAATCCGGAACCGGATGATCCACTGCCGGCATCCGGTAAAAATCATGTGCCATTTTTATGTAGATTTCTTTGTCTTCCGCTTTTATCTTTCTTATCATTTTCCGGTTCTCCTTTTATTATCCTCACGAAAAGAGGTCACTCCCTGTTCGCTTAGAAAGTGATCTCTTTTCCCATTCTTATACTCTGCATAATATCATACACTGCTTTTATTTTCAATACCTCCTGCCCGGAGGCGGCGTATTCCGGAAATCTTATGAAAATCGTACAAATGGGTTCTCATATCTGGCAATATTCCCCAGCCTCTCCTCAATCCGAAGAAGCTGATTATATTTTGCCACCCTCTCAGATCTGCACGGTGCACCGGTTTTGATCTGTCCCGTATTGAATCCCACCGCCAGATCTGCAATAAACGGATCTTCCGTCTCTCCGGAACGGTGTGATACGATTGCCTGATAACCGGCTCTTTGCGCCATCTGAATCGCATCTACCGCTTCTGTCAGTGTCCCGATCTGATTGACTTTGATCAGAATTGCATTTGCGATCTCTTTTAAAATTCCGGCATTTAGCCGTTTTACATTGGTGACAAATAGATCATCTCCTACAAGCTGCATATCCAGTCCCAGCCTTGTTGTCAGAAGCTCCCAGCCTCCCCAGTCTTCCTCATCCAACGGATCCTCAATGGAAAGAATCGGAAATTCTCCCGCCAGCTCTTCATAATAATCAATCATCTCTTCTGTAGATCTGGCCACCCGGTGTCCATGCATCCGGGCTTCTCCTTCGAATATATACTCTTTTCTCTCTTTATCATATAGTTCACTTGCCGCTGCATCCAATGCGATCACGATCTGCTCTTTCGGCTTATACCCGGCCTTTTCAATTGCACGCATGATCATCCGGAGTGCTTCTTTTGTATCCGGAAGATTTGGTGCGAATCCTCCCTCATCTCCGACAGCTGTCGGGTAATCGTACTGATCCAGGATCGAGCGAAGCATTTTATAAATCTCAGCACACATCTGAAGTCCCTCTTCAAAACACACTGCCCCGACAGGCATGATCATAAACTCCTGAATGTCAATGGAATTATCTGCATGTCTTCCCCCTTGTGTCAAGCTAATGACACAAAATTTTTGTAATTTGTCCAACAGCATTTTAACTGCAGATTTTCTGTGCCTGCTCTACATACTTTACCAGTTCATCAGCAAAATTCCATTCAATTTCTATTTGCTTATCTTTATATACCTTGATACCACGAATAAAAGTTACTGCTATCTCTCTAGTTAATTGCTCATTTCCTTCAATCAAATCTGTCAGACACTGCCTGCCATCTGGTGGTAGTTCAAATAACCGTTCAGCCGCTTCACTCTGTTCTATCTCTATTTGTGCTATCGCTAAGGTCTCTTTCTCAATTTGTTTATCAAGCCTGTCATTTTTTCTGGTGAACTCTTCTTCTGAGATTTCTTCCATTGCATATCGCATATATAGTTCCGTTTTCTGGTGCTTGTATCTGCTAATACTGTCTTTGGAGTTTCGAATATTCTTTGTAGCTTCATTCACTTTTGATTTTAATTCTGCTTTCTGTAATTCGAGTACCGGTTCAGCATCATCACTGATCTTTGCAAACAGCTTTATCGCCCTGAAAATCATCTCATTGAACTCGTCATCATATAAATTGTCTGTTACACAATATTTATTTGCCGTATTAAATTTCCTTGGGCACTTAAAGTGCGGATTGCATCTGGTTACATGCTGTAGATTCTGACCGCATCCCCCACATTTTACCAATCCTTTCAGCGGATAATTATTATTGTGAGTTTTGCTCTTTTTTCTGGAATTTAATTCCAACTTTTTCTGTACAGCATCAAATGTTTCTTTAGAAACAATCGCTTCATGGGTACCTTCAACCACGATCCAGTCTTCTTCTTTTGTTTTCAAATGCTTATTACTTCCTACTGAAGCAACTTTCCATTTACCGCCAATCATAGTTCCCGTATACGTTTCTGTCATCAGTATCAGTCTTACAGTTACCGGATACCAGATATATTTTTCTGTTGTTTTCTTTACACCAGTTTTCAGAACTTCTCTTTTATATTGACCCGGACTCATAATTTTCTGCTCATTCAGATAACGTGCCAGCTGAGTGATATTCATTCCCTCAAGATATTTCTGAAATATCATCCTCACAACAGGTGCCGTTTCCGGATTAATCACGAGACTCGTCACATCTTCATCAGGCTTCAAGTATCCATATGGTGCTCTGGCACCCATATACTTTCCTGCTTTCTGACGCTGTAACAAAGTCTTTTTTACTTTAACGGAAGTATCAATGCTATGATGTTCGTTAATAATATTTCTGAAACCAACATCTATTCCCGGCATACCAGATTCATATTTCATACTATCAACATTATCATTGATTGCTATAAATCTCACATTCAGAAATGGAAAAATCTGCTCCAGATATGTGTCAACCTCTATATGATTCCTGCCGAATCGTGAGAGATCTTTCACTATAATTGTGCTGACTTGTCCGTCCCTTACTAATTCCATCATACTTTGGAATCCTGGGCGTTCGAAATTTGTTCCACTATAGCCATCATCTTTGAATTCTAACACTTCCATATTTTTGAACTCATTTTTACTGGCTATGTATTGCCCTATTACAATTCTTTGATTTGTAATACTATTAGATTCATCCAGTATATCATCATCTTCCAGAGATAATCTCAAGTATTTTACTACGCACTTATCATTTGACATCTAACCACCCCCTCTTCCAATTTTTTTGCCAATTCCAGCAATTCGTCCTGAAGTTTAAATTCAATTTCAATTCTTTTATCTTCATATAATGTTATTTTATTTATATAAGCAGATACACTCTCTTTTGTAAGGTATTCTGTATTTATGCCTTTAGTAAATTCCGAAAGCCATAAATAGTTCTTTTTACACAGCTTTTCTGTCATTTTACTGCTTTTTTCTATTTCTTTTTGTCTTGCAAGCAGCTCTTTTTCAACTACGGACACTCTTTCAATCATACGTTGATATTCATCCGCATCAATTTTACCTGAAACATACTGCTCATAAAATTCAAGACGCTTTGACTCATTTTTCTTATTCATTTGCACTATCTTGCTGTGTTCTTTGTTCAAATACCTTCTGTACACATCATAATAGTCATCATTAAACCTTTCCAGTTGTATTTTGATATTGCATATAGCCTTTAATTGCTTTAAGATTGCATGATACACCAACTCATCTATAACCTCTTCTTTCCAGCGATTACAACTGTAACTATCCTTGGATACTGTCGCATAATTACCACATATATAATAATAATGATAATATAAAATGCCATTTTTTTCCTTTCTGGAATATCTTCTTGTCATTTTTGCTCCACATTCACCGCAAAAAACAATACCAATATATTTATTATCCTGCTTACCATGTGTAACAATCTGACTTAGATCTTTTTTGGGTACAGCATTTTTCTGTTTCACTTGAATAATCTCCTGTACTTTTTCAAAAACTTCCTCACTGATCAGTGCCTCATGCGTATTTTCATGCATATTCCATTCGCTCTTGTCCAAAATTGTATTCTTCTCACTTGTAAGAAGTGATGTTCTGGTTTTGTGCGTATAAGTATTCCCTAGATAATGCCTGTTCTCTGCAATTCTTTTAATTGTAGATGCACACCAATGTGTTTCAGCCTCCTGAAGACTATTCAAGAATAACTTTCCAGTTCTCGCATATAATCTTGGAGGTGTAAGCAACATTTCGTTAAATTCTCGAGAAATACCCAGATATGATTGTCCTGCAAGAAGCTTTTCAAATATTTTCACAACATATGGTGCTGTCAATACATCTGGAACCGTAGTAGGATTACCTTTTTCATCTGTAGATCTTTTGTATCCATAAGGAGCATCTCCTCCACAATATTCTCCAGATTCCATTCTAATTTTCATCGTACCGGAACTCTTTAGCGATGCATCTTTTGCATACATATCATTTGCAAGATTCGATATCATGATTCCAAGCATCTGATTGTCACATTCTGGACTGATACTGTCATAGTTATCATTGACTGATATAAAACGCACTTGCATAAATGGAAATATTTTTTCCAGATATTTTGATACTTCTTCCAAATCTCGACCAAATCGTGATAAATCCTTTACTATGACCGTATTTATTTCTTTTGATTTGATGTCACCAAGCATTCTTACAAAATCATCTCGATCAAATTTTGTACCTGATATACCGTCATCCTTATAAAACTTTACAACTTCAATATCCGGATGAGATTCTGCATAAGAAAGAGCGATCAGTTTCTGTGTCTCCAGTGATTCTCTCTTCTCACCGTTGATATCTACAGATATTCTGGTATAAATACCGGCTTTCCAGATTTTCTGCGGTGATGCCTGTACGATTGCTTCAGCCTGTTTCATCTGGCGATTTCTTGTTCTTGCCATTATACAGCCACCTCCTGTTTTGTTTTTCCAATCTGTTCTGCCAGTCTTGCAGCTGTTACCAGTTCATCTTGGAAGCGGTAAACAATCTCTATTTTTTTCCCTTCAAATACATTTATTTTTTCCACATACTGAAGAAGCATATCCCTGTCAAGATCTCCCAAAGACGGTTTCTCAAGAAATGTGTTCACCCATTCTTCGCACAGCAGTTTATTTTCAAGGAGATCTTCCATATACTCTTCCTGCTTTTCAATATTGCTTTCCAGACTTTTAATTTCTGTCTGATACCGTTCTCTAAGCAAAGCGTAATCATCCCTAGAAATAACTCCTGACGCAAGATTTCCCGATAATGAATGTAACAACTTATAATATTTATTGACTTTGTTTCGTAATTCAAGTATCTGGTCATCATGCTGTATCAACGTCTGTGTATCCAAAGAATTTTCTTTCAAATACTCCACTGCATTTCGTATGGCATCCGTCATCTTACTGTACATTTTCAAAGAATCCATCACCAGCTGAATCAGCACATCTTCTCTGATGCTATGTCGGGAACATTGATCCTTCTTTTTATTGTAAGAAGAACAGATATAAAAAACTGTCTTTTCTCCTTTATAACTGTTAGTTCGCCGGATCAGATTACTTCCACAGTCTCCACAGGATAATAACCCACCAAACAAATAAAGTCTGTTTTCTCCGGGTGCTATCCTGGTATCCTTCGCAAGCAACATCTGAACTGTTTCATATTCTTCTTTTGTAACGATACCTTCATGATGATTTTCAAAAATCACCCATTCTTCCTTTGGTAATGCCCTCTGCACCTTAACTTTATAGTTAATTCTTTGGGATTTTCCCTGTTGAAGCACTCCATAGTAGATTGGATTCTTTAAGATACGGATAATTGCTACTGCTGACCACCTGGATGTCAGATGTGTCTGAAATGACGATTTGAAGTTTACTCCGGTCGCACGTTTGTAATCAGCCGGTGCAAGAACTCCCAGTTCATTCAGTTTATCTGCAATCAGCTGATTGCTCATGCCCTCCATCTTCCAGGTGAAAATATCTCTTACATGCTTTGCAGCAACCGGATCAATTTCTATCTGACTTTTATCAGTATCACACTTTTTATACCCATATGACACATAATTTCCCACATATTCTCCAATATTTCTTTTTGCACTCAAGTGGCTTCTTACTTTTTGAGAATTCTGTCTGCAATACGTGTCATTGACAAAGGATTTTACCGGTAATACAAGATGCGTATCGGTAATGTTTGCTGTTTCAGAATCATAATTATCATTGATTGCTATAAATCGCACTCCAAGTTGTGGAAATACTTTTTGAATATACCGATCAACATCTATATGCTCTCTACCAAATCGGGATAAATCTTTTACAATGATACAGTTGATTTCCTTATTTTCAATTGCTTTGAGCATTGCCTGAAAACCAGGTCGATTAAAATCTGTACCTGAAAAACCATCATCTTTAAATGTCTCAACAATAGTAATATCAGACGTCGATTTCATATAGTTATCAATCAAAATTGACTGATTTACAATAGATTCACTTTCAGCCTTATCTCCGTCCTCAATACTGAGACGAAGGTACTTGGCTGCTATCCAGATATTTTTTTGCATAAAAAACACTCCTATCCAAAGATTCTGCCAAAACAGAACCCTTAAATAGAAGTGCTCTATTCAAATTTAGTCCTGTTAGCATTATAGCACACTTCGTCTTCTGTGTGAATATGAAATTTTGTTGTTCCAGTTATTCCCTTATGCCAATCCAGCTTTCTTTGCTACAAGCTGTTTTGTACAGTCTATATAGGAAAGGGAAGCAGCTGTATTAAAAACACTTTTTACGACATAGCCCATATCTTCATATACATACGGGTTATCAGAGTGATTAAGTAGCACTTCCATCTTATTGCTTTTCCTGCTATCCAGCTCTGAAATCAAATCCTTGTACTTTGGCAAACTATCTCGGTCAATCTCTTTGATATCAACCGTTTTCAACGCTTCTAATCTTTCAACTGCTGTCATGGACATCGCCTCCTTTTCCTATAGTTACCATTATCGAAAATAAATATTCGTAACAGCTATGTAGTCTTCTCTTCCATTCCCATCTGAATCCGTACTGCTTTCAGTACCCGATCCAGGCTCCACTTGTTCACTCTTCCACATTTCTCAATAATACATTTCGTAGAAATGCTCATAACCTGTTCAGCCAGTGCCAAACTTCCTTTTCGGATTCCCGTCATATCATATTTACTGATAAATACATGTGTTGGCAAATACCGTTTCTTATATATTCTTGATGTCAGCGGAACTACCGTTATGACTGAACTGTATGTATTGGCTTTATTATTGCTCACTACGATCACCGGTCTTACACCACCCTGAACAGATGTTGCAGGAAACATACCGAGATCTGCCCATAAAATATCTCCTCTGCGGATTGTCATTTGTCCTCTCTCCAATCTATTATTTTTATTTGTAAAGCATCCATAGCGCTATATTGACTCCACAGGAATACGGCAGAGTTTCTTTCCCATAAGGAAAGCTCTGCCGCATAACCTCTATAGCCAATTTGATTATTAAACAGTGCTCGCTCGATTCTATTTATCCTCGATACCCCGAATCGTTACTCCCGCATGTGCAGGAAGGGAATAATAACCTGCCCGGATGCACGCTCCGGACCACAACCCGAAAACTCTCGTTTCCAGGCTCCAGCAGTTCATAGGTTTACCAGTTACAGACTTCTCAGGGTCTGCAAGTGTATCGCATCTCATATATGTCATCGCATCACCAGCCTGCCAGCTAGCTTCGGTCAGTGCTTTTTCGCAGTATTACGGACTGAACTAAAATCTTTGTTATGTCTTATAATCCTATAGCGGCATCTTCCTCGTGCTCACTGTATGAAATGTCACATCAGTTATTATTGAATATTCAGTTATCATGGTTCATTTTAGGAAGTCCTTTAACTTCCTCTAATTACTAAAGTCAAATGACTTTGGCAGATGCAAAAGATTTTGAAAAATTTTTAAAAAAATTTATTCATATACATTTCACGCATCTTATTAAGAGTGGATTTCAGCTTGTATGACAGCATCTGTCTGGAAATCCCCATAATCTCCGCCATCTGTGTCTGTGTCTTGTTTTCAAAAAAAATGCCATAAATAATCATGCGTTCCTCTGAGTTCAGCTGATTGATCACTTTGTGAATATCCTGCTGTTCCATTTTTGTCAGTACACAGTGCTCCACATCACAGTTCAGATCTGGAAAATCCTCAATCATGAAGCCTTCTCCATCAATGGACTGACCGCTGTAAGGTACCTCCCGCAGCATCTTATCCACGACCTCACCCCGTTCGTTCTTAATCTCAACTTTTTTTGCCTTGCTGCTTCTGTAAAAATTGTTCATCGCATACGCAACTTCTTTTGTAACCTCGATCATTTCTCCATCAATATTTGCGTAATACTTTCCTTCATAAAAATATGGGTGTTCAATATACATGTCCGTTCCTCCTGAATTTGAAATCTTGTTGCTCGTTTCAAATCCAGAAGGCGGACCTCTGTTTAGAATCATGCCTGCTCCGCCTTTATCCTGCCGGGATACGCCCGCAGTTATTGGCTGAAAAATTTAGGCACGAAAAAAAGCCCCAGTAGTTTTTTCTTAACTACTGAGGCTTTCGTCTCTTTCTTGTATTCAGTTATCTATGCCTTCTTTCATCAGCATAACCATTGTATCAGGATAAAGTTCACAAAGTATCCGCAATACGTTCCCATAAGTTCATGTCATTATTGAAATCGTACATATTTCAGTATAAAAAGTTCACTATTCAAATTCTGATTATTATTTCTCCACATACTCTTCTGCCATATGTACTGCCATAGCACCATCTGCCACTGCTGTTACTATCTGACGAAGTAACTTTGTTCTGACATCTCCTACAGCATAAACACCCGGAATACTCGTTTCAGTGTTTTCACCTGCCACAATATATCCTTTATTATCCAGTTCTATCTGATTATCTAAAAAATCTGTTGTCGGTTTTCTTCCTATACTCACAAACAGACCGTCACATTCTATAATGTTTTCTTCTCCTGTAACTGTATCTTTCAACCGCACACCAGTCAATCGTTCTCCATAAATCAGTTCATTTACTGTATTGTTCCATCGAAACTCTATATTTTCAGTTTTCATCAGCTGGTCATGGTAGATTTTCGTTGCACGTAATGTATCTCTTCGATGAACAATGATGACTTTCTTAGCAATTCGACTTAAAAGAACAGCATCTGATACAGCAGAATTTCCACCACCAACAACCACCACGATCTTATCTTTATAAAACATACCATCACAGGAGGCACAATAAGCAACCCCATGACCTATCAATTCTTTTTCTTTAGCGAGACCAAGTTCTCTTGGATTTGCTCCAGTAGCAATCACTACTGTTTTCCCAATATAAATTCCCGAACTAGTTTCTACTCTCTTAAGCTTTCCTGTTAAATCCATATTAAAAACTTCAGCATATTCACTTTTAGCGCCAAATTTTTCCGCCTGTTTTTGCATTTTCTCTGCCAATGAAAATCCGTCAATTCCATTTTCAAAACCAGGATAGTTATCAATCTGCCAGGTCAATGACATCTGACCACCTGCAGATAATTTTTCTAAAACAATGGTATCAAATCCTGCTCTGGCTGCGTATAATGCTGAAGTATACCCTCCAGGTCCTCCCCCCACGATAATCATATCGTAAACATGATTTTCATTCATACAGCAGTCCTCCTTTTATTTTTCCAATGCTTCATTAATAAAATTCTCTATCATTATTTTTGATTCAGGTGCAACAATAGAATCTACTGCCTTTCCATTTCGATATAAAACCAACGTAGGAATCACCTCAATCTTTTCAGCTTCTGCAATCTGCGGTTCTTCATCAATATTTACTTTTCCAGCAACAAGTATATCGCTGTATTCTTCACTTATTTTTTCATAAGCTGCTCCAATTCTACGGCAATAACCACACCACGGTGCCCAGAAATCAACCAAAACCGGTTTTTCCTTATGAATTAATTGTCCAAACTTTTCTTTATTTATATTTATAGATGTCATATTTTTCAACTCCTTCTCCTATTTGAACTTAATATACCCCAAATAAGTGCTTGCTTCCGTGATGATATCACAGAAAAGTTGATTTACTTTATTACGCTTTTTTACTTCTATTTACAGCATATGTCAGTTATATAATTGACTCTTCTCAATAAATTAAGTATACTCTCATCTTTGACAGTTACAAAAAGATGGGAGTATTATACGTTCAATTCATTATTTTCGGCAAGTAAGAAATAATCAATATGAGAATCACATAAGACAAAAGGATGTGCTGCGGTAACTTCTACATTACCTTGGCACATCCTTTCGTACTATTACTTTTTGCTATTCTTCTTAATGGCAGCTGTGGCTTCCACATCCATGCTCGCCACATGTATGTCCTTCCCCGTGGTTATGCTCATGGTGAGAACACTTAACATCCGGATTATAATCAAGTGTTTCATTGATAAAAGCTTCTACTGCTTTATCCGCATCTCCAGAAACTCCTCCGAAAAGCTTAATACCGGCCGCCGCTAACGCTGTCTGTGCACCGCCTCCGATTCCGCCACAGATCAAAACATCTGCGTTCAATGCATTAAGAACTCCTGCCAATGCGCCATGTCCG
>NZ_JAQDKN010000010.1:0-609 GCF_027662015.1 Coprococcus sp. AM100_B19A | reverse complement strand
CATATTTTTTGTAAATTTCCTGTTTGTAACATCCTCCAAAGCTGCAGTTGCCGCTCTGACCGTCACAGATTCTGAAATCCCCGCCCTCAATTCTGAGCGGATGTCCGTCAATAAGTGCATCTGCTATTTTCTTCCGGGCAATCTCGTAAATCCGCTGGACCGTCGTTCTTGCGATCTGCATAGATACTGCACACTGCTCCTGACTATAACCTTTCTTGTCCAAAAGACGGATTGTCTCGTACTCATCTACAGTCAGAACAATGGGTGTTTTTTTCTCCGTATCATCTGCCGGAAGAAATTCTAAAACATTGGGGAAATGACAGACTTTTCTGCATTTTACTGGTCTCGGCATAAACTGCTCCTTTCTCGCTTTTCTTATATAATAGTCCTATAAAAGGCATATGTCAATAATGTTTTTGACATATGCCTTTTATGAATCACCTTATAGTATTACTTCTTTTCATTATTTTTTAATTTACAGATACCCTGTGTCATTGTTCCCATTGGACAAAATGTACACCAGGTTCGTGGCTTATATAACACCATTACAATCAACCCTAACAACAAAGATGTAAGCATCAAACTATAAAATCCAAAACTAAACTGTGC